>DATJGC010000278.1:0-7791 GCA_035495345.1 Chitinophagaceae bacterium
GTATATTTAAATATGACCCCCTGAAAGCTAACCAATCAGTCAACTTTTAAAATCAGGGATTATGTCATCCATCACAAACCGCCTGAAAAACTGGTTCTCCTCGTTAGTAAGTCGCCCCGGCATGCCGGCCAACGATACCAACAACAAACCCATTCTCCCTACGGGTACCAGTACTGCTGCCGATCAATCCCTGCCATTGCAGCAAACCGCTGATCCTTCGCGCAAAACAAAACGGATGTCCAAAGCGCATTTGTCTGACTTTACCATTTTTTAAATTGATCTCTTTTCTTTGGATCTGAACCTGTACTGAGTTGCCCGTCAACCAGGCACAGAACGCTATCGTTTTATCCCGCAGCAAAATACATTTCAGCATTGTATCTCCATGTTTTACAGTAAACATCCTGTTGCTGTACAATTGATGGCATTATCTACTGCATTGCAGCGATTCATTGCTCTCCGATTAATAACTTCTATTTTTTTATGAAACGCTTTTGTGCGCACGGCTTTGTGACTGGTATGCGGAGAATGGGGCTTACTAAGGCTATCTAGACAACAGCACCTGCAAAAGCCGCCTTCGTTTTACGTGAGCTTTGTACTACAGCTCAACCATGCAATGGCTGAAACGCTTGCTGCAGCACAGTTGTAGCCCAAAAGTAAAACACAGCGGCGTTGCAGGTGAGAAGCCCGGCCGGCTTTGAGGCCGATCACTTAAAAGATTACCCGGACACCAGTGGCAACGATTCATAAGTTATACCGGCCTGAGATTTGTCTTATCACCCTAAAACATTATCATGGAAGACAACAAGAAAACAGGCAAGGACCAGGCAAACAAGGATGCAGTAGTGAAGCCAGACCCTGAAACGCTGCATACTACAGACCCGCAGGATCATATGGAAGGACCAATCTCTTCATTGGTACAAGGCGTAAAAGAAGAAGCTGAAAAAGAAGATAAAGGGAGCACCGATAAAAAGTAAGTGTAATAGCGGGATGGCTCTATTTGTAGAATTAATTGCCCAGAAAAAATTAGGCAATCCGTTTTTAGATAAACAAACATCAAAAAAAAATCAACATGAAAACAATTCATTATTTGCTATTGCCCGCATTTGCGGCCATTTCTCTTGGCGCAATGGCTCAAGAAAAGACACCATCAGATGGAAAGGTTGGTAAAGCAGTGAATAAGGCCGGCAATAAAACGGCGCACGTGGCAGTAAAAGCTACTTCAGCCATTGTGGATAAGAAATACGATGGTAAAACCGGCCCGGATGGTCAGACCATCTACATCAATAATAAGTCTGAGTATTACTATGTGAATGGTAAGGGAAAGAAAATCTTTGTTACAGCTGCACAGTTGAAAGATAAAAATAAATAGCCCACCATTTACTGGCTGCGCTGCCAGCTACATCTTACTGAAAGAAATTGAAATGATGAGATGCTGCCGTTTCCGGCAGCATTTTATTTTTGTTCTTCGGCAGATAAACGCTCGGCCAGGCTATCGATATCTGCATGCATAGACTGAATAGCATCTTTAAAATGAAAGCGCGTCACTTTTAAAGAATCGCCGCGGTAATCAATAGCATCAATTTTAAGTTTTATAAGTCCACTATTTTTCTTGTGTTGCTGCTGGAGGTTTTCCTTCTCCGGTGGCAGGCTGGCAATGAGGTGCTGGTACTCCAGGAAGCGCGACTGCAATTTGGTAACATTGGCAAGCGTACAATTGGAAGGTAAATTTTTTTTCAAGGATGCCAGCCGTTCCAGTATGTCTTTCATAACCATAGTGATGCAGTAATAATGCCGGACATAATTTTCGTTTATACATGCAGGTTATTGCACTTTTACCATACTAGCTGTAGACATTTTTGCCCCCGTTCTCCTCGGGGTGAGTGGGTATTGAAGTACTAAAAAATTGTACACATCTTCCAGTTGCGTGGTAGCTGTATGATTAATCAACATTATTTAGATAAACTATTAAACTAAATCTTAGTCGTTGGTATAGGGGTTCACCATATTTCTCATCTATTCAGGTACAATGCTGGCAGCACGCAAACAATTGGTATAAGAGAAGAATCTTCGCTGCCATGAAGATTAATTTCTACAGGGAAGATGGGTTTTGCAATATTTTTCGCTGGCATGATTCTCTATGTGTTATCCATTATGCATGATGGAGACATATACGAAGAAGATGATGCAACTGAGGTACAACAGGGCCTTGAAGCAGCCCGCAATTTCCTGATCAAGGCGGTGCGTAAGGCCTTTATTGGAAAAACCATTGCAGAAATACGGGCCATGATCAAAGACGATCCCGAAGACATCCTTGAATGGCTTATCGAAATCTCCCTGGAGACAGAGTCTTATGAGGTATGTGCAGCCGCCCAGCAGCTGCTGAATGAGCGACTTGTAACAGCGTAACACCTGCATTTATTCCACTTCTACGGCTTCCTTGGCTTCCACCTGCTGGCTGGGTACTTCTTCCTGTAGATCTTGAAAAAGTTCTGCCACGGTTACATGAAGCCCTTCTGCAATAGATAAGAGCGTCAGCATGGTAATATTGGTCTTGCCCGACTCAATACGCGATAGATTTGCTTTTTGCAGGCCACAGTGTTCTGCCAGAACTGCCTGTGATAATCTCTGATTGATGCGAAGTTGCTTTATCCTGCTTCCTAACATTGCCAGCAACTTGTTGGTTGATTGTGTATCCATACCAACTCTATATAAAAATGCATGCCGGCAAATGCAGCGTGTACCTGTTTTCTAATCTCCACAGGTAGATGTGTTATAAATCAACTGTTTAAGGAAATCTGTCGACTTAGTGGAAAAATTGGTACAGATCAGAGTTGGTACCGGAACTAAGTGCTGCCCATGTGAGTGGTAGCGGGTGCTGAATATGGTCAGCAGATCGGGAAATTTGGTGCAGGTTGGGGGTGGCTGCCATTCATAACGGCTTCAATAGAACTATTGATCTCATTCGGGTCTGCGTTTTTGAGCAGGTAAGCGAGAGCACCCGCACGCATCATTTCATCTACAAACTGCCTGTCTTCAAACATGGTCAGGCAAATGATCCTAACCATCGGGAAATGTTTGGAAAGATACCTGGTGGTTTCAATACCGTCTATCACCGGCATGCGGATGTCCATTAACACCACGTCTGGGGTAATACCTGCATCAAATTGCTGGATCAACTCCTGCCCATTGCCGGCCTCCATTACAAACTGAAGATGGTGGTAAGGTTTCAATGAAAGGATGACTCCTTTCCGAAACACTTTATGGTCTTCAGCGATGGCCAGTTTTACTGCTTGCATACTGGCGAAACGAAGAAATAAAAGTTTCATTTTGTGCAAGATCAATTTCTTTTAGCATATAAGTGGTTAACCTGGTGCTTGCAGTAGAAACGCGTGAAAAGATAATGGCTTCCCCTTATTAACCAGTTTTTGTGAGAGAGAAAAAATGCAATTCCTGCTTTCCCGAAGAGTTGGCAAAGGATTTGAATAGACTGGAGATAGATCTTGATAGATATTGAAAGGGAGAAAGCACGTATAGATTTTCATTAACAATCTTGTAACTTCCTTTAACAAGAATTTAAGTTGCTGCTCCCGATCTTTGTGTTCTCAAATAGCAATTACAATTTTTCTCATAAGCAGTTAGTTTTGGTTAACGGGCCCTGTTTCTACAGGGCCTTTTTATTTTCTAGTACGCAAATGCAATGTGTATTGAGTTAAGGTATAAAAAGGACGTCCTTCTCAGGTAATTGCACTGGTTACGCAATTCATTATGAAACATCGGAAGCATTAAGAAAAGCGTATTAAGAAATACGATAGGGGAGAAATGATAGAAAAATGAGAAAGGTATAAAAGGTACTTGCTACAGGGAAGGTGCGCCAATGGCTTTACGAAAATCCTGCAGTTTTTTTCTTGCCAGTTCAGCATTTGCTTCCTGCTGTTGATTGGAAGAAACATGGTGGTTGAGGTACCTGGTAACACGGTCAATAAAACGCTGAATGATATAGCCATTTACTTTCTTATCGTCCAATGCTTTTACGGCTACCGCTATATATCTTTCCACCGCGCGGGCGTCTGACGCATTAATAATTTTGCCCAACAATTTAACGGCAAACTCATCCAGCGTCATTTTTTTCTCCGCTTCGCGTTTCGTAAATATTTGGAGGGCCATGGTTTTTTTATGAAGCTAAGCAACAAACTCCAGACCGCATTCAATGCCACCTGAATTGGCGCACGATTTGCACAAGAGTGTAGAAAAAAGGTGTTATGAATAAAATATTGGTAGCTTTATTTGCTGGTATTGCGATAGGTGTTCTGATAGCCCCCGCAAAGGGCGCCGAAACAAGAAAAAAGCTGGCAGACGGTATCAACGACCTGGCAGATGGCATTGCTGACCTGAAAGACCGGTACCTGCCCAATGAAGACAGGCGTGTGTGGGAGCAGGCTTTTGGCGAACGAAAGCTTAGCAGCTACGTTTAACGGGTACGTTAATATTCTGGTTCCGGCCCTTGATATCCTTTGTCCCCGGGCGCTCCGCCCTCTACCAAGATGGCCGTTTTTCTTACCGGTTTGTGGTATTTTTCAATTCATTCTTCCCCGCGATATTTGTGCTGCCTGCATTGCAGGCAGTTTTAATTTAAGCTATGAACCCAAACAAAGCTTTATGGGAGAAGGGTGATTTTACCCGCATTGCCGATACCATGCGTGATAGTGGCGAAGCCCTGGTAAAAAAATTAGGTATTACCAAAGGGATGAAGGTATTGGATCTCGCCTGCGGCGATGGCAATACCGCCATTCCGGCCGCGCAAGCTGGGGCAGAAGTGACCGCCGTTGATATTGCGGCTAACCTTGTAGCGGCCGGTCGTAAACGCGCTGCTGCTGCGGGGCTGAGCAATATCCAGTTCATGGAAGGAGATGCCTGCCAGCTGGATGCTTTGCCTTCTAACAGCTTCGACATGGTGCTTACTGTCTTTGGGGCCATGTTTGCGCCGCGGCCCCTGGAGGTTGCAAAGGAGATGGTGCGGGTAACCAAAGCTGGCGGTACCATCGTTATGGGCAACTGGATACCCGGTGACCCCACCCTGGTAGCCCAGATACTAAAAATCAGCAGCGCTTACTCACCACCTCCTCCTGAGGGCTTTATAAGTCCCATGCTCTGGGGCGTGGAAAAAGAGGTAACAGCAAGATTTGTGCAGGCTGGCATTCCGGCCGGCAATATCTCTTTTGAGCGCGAACAGTTTGTCTTTAACGCGCCCTATGGGCCGGCAGAAATGGTAAATGTCTTTAGGAATTATTACGGTCCTACCATGAACGCCTTTGCCGCTGCAGACGCCAACGGCAAATCGGCCGATTTACAACGTGAACTGGAGGCATTATTTACAGCACAAAACAGCAGCCAACAGCCGGGTACATCAAAGATAACAGCCACTTTTTTGCTCGTAACCGTTAAACGATAATCATCATTTACAACGAAAGCGCTGATCTCAATTACCCCACTGATAGTGTTGGTTAATGCAAGGCAGACATCTACCTGCAAAAAAAGCCGCTTCATTGAAGCGGCTGCACTAACCAGGTTCATTAACCATTAAACCTTATCCTATTCAGCCAAATTAATGCATAGGCAGATGAACTGCCAATGCCGGCTGCGTAATTTCGACGACTGCCATATTATTTTCGCTCAGTTGAGGCGCGGCTTGCAATACGCAGACTACTTTACGGCCTGCACCCGCCAGATGGTATTACCCGCATCATCAGCTATAAGTAGCGAGCCATCTTGCAGGGTAATAACGCCTACGGGTCTTCCATATACTTCATTGTTAGCAGCGTTGGCAATAAAGCCGGTCAGAAAATCAGTCGGTTTGGCCGAGGGTTGCCCGTTGCGGAAAGGAACAAAAAGTACTTTATAGCCGGCCAGTGCAGATTTGTTCCATGAACCGTGTTGTGCAACAAAAGCGCCGCCCTGGTATTGCGCAGGAAAAGTTTTTCCGGTATAAAAAGACAAACCCAATGAGGCGGTGTGCGCACCTACCGAAACATCGGGCACAATGGTTTTTGCCACCAGTTCCGGATGCGGTTCATTCTTCATACGCGGGTCTGCGTGCTGACCAAAATAAGCATAGGGCCATCCATAAAATCCGCCTTCTTTTACGGAGGTTATATAATCGGGCACCAGTTCATCGCCTAATTCATCGCGCTCGTTTACGGCAGTCCAAAGTTTGCCTGAAACAGGCTCCCAATCCATCCCCACCGGGTTGCGCAGTCCGCTGGCATACACCTGTTCTCCGCTACCATCCGGCGCCACCTGTAATATATTCGCACGCCTTTTTTCATTGGCCAAACCGTGTTCAGCCACATTAGAGCCTGAACCCACCGAAATAAAAAGTTTATCACCAGACTTTGATGGAATGATATTGCGCGTCCAGTGGTTGTTGTAGCCACCCGCGGGCAGGCTTACAATGGTCTTTCCGGGGCCGGTCAGCACGGTATCGCCCGGGTTGTAATTGTATTGGATCAACGCATCTGTATTGGCGATGTAAAATTTATTGTTGATGATGGCCATGCCCAGCGGACGGTTTAAATTGCTGGCAAAAAGGTATTGCTGTTCGTACACCCCGTCTTTGCTACCATCCCGAAATAGCAGTACCACGTTAGCACTCTTGCTCAGCTTCTGGCTTTTACCCTTGGCAGAAAGTTTGGCAGCTATTTTTTTAACGCCCGTTACTTCGGTATTGGCTTCGGCCACAAAAACATCGCCATTGGGGCCCTGGTAAATCCAGCGCGGATTGTCCAGGCTGTCTGCAAAGCGTGTTACGGTAAAACCGGCAGGGGCAATTGGCGTTTTCTCTTTTGGCCAGCCAATCACTTTGCAGTAATTGTTGGCCGAAGGCGTTGCAAAGGGCGCCGGCAAACTATCCGGCGTAAGGCTGGCAGCGGTATCAACCACGGGGTTGCTGGCTGACGCGCTGCTATCGGCCGACTGGTTCTTAGACGCAGATGGATTATTACAACTAATAAGACAGGTGGCAATGGCCAGGCAAAAGAAAGTTCTTTTCATTTCAGCGGTATTGTGATAAATAATTACCATGCTGTTTCCAATAGCATGCCATTCAATGCGTTGAAAATTCTTTTCATTTGATGAAGCGGTTTTGCTAAAAAACTTAGTATATTCGGGCTAAATATTTACGTATGAAATTTCAACCCGCTATCCAGTTCCCGGTACTGCTGGAAGGAAGGGCCGCCTGGGCCCAGGTGCTGGAGGAAATTGATCACCCGGTACACACTATTTTTCACGTGCTTTTTAGTGATGGTTATGAAGACCAGTTTCTGCTGGAAGACGATGGAAATGTATTTGGCAGCGGCATCCGTGCCATACCCTATGCCAAGGCCATCCGCTTTGATATCGGTCACCTGGTAGGCATAGACCCCAGCCGTTTTTATTATTCTTATCCGGAAACCATTGATGGCATGACCACCAATGTATGGGTGATGGAAGGAGAGGACGAAGCACATGAACTGATCTATAAAGTCTATTATTTTGAATTTTTTCGCTTTGCCCTGCGTCGTGAAGAACATCAATGGAAGGTATCGCATACGCCCCGCTATGGAAGGATACCTGATGCTGAGATAGTAAAAAAAGTGGGCTTTTTGCTGGATTGCCTTCTCGAGGAATCCAGGTAAGTAGCCATCAGCCAGGCAGCAAGGCCTGGCTGCTTATTATCGGCTGCCCGGAGATTTGCCTGTATCGCGCAAGAAAAAAATCATTAGAAAGAGTACCCAGCAGCACCAGCAATGCAAGGCA
>DATJGC010000279.1:0-9706 GCA_035495345.1 Chitinophagaceae bacterium
ACAGTTCTCATTCATTTTTTTTAACGGCATACGTTGGCTGGAACTTTAAGTTGGATTCTACATTTGGCCTTACAGATTATATGAACATCGGCAACTCCGGCTTCTTGTATTACCTGGCGCCTTCCACCGGCCTTGAGTACCAGCAACGTTATGCTGCCAAAAATCCTGCCATTGAGGGGGCCATAACAAGATGGTATTTTAGTATGGATGCAAGGTTGCGGTTTAAGAACGGCAAGGGTTTTACCCGGCGCTACCTTGGACTTACTTTGTTTGAGCTCACCGCTAATTACACCGGCCGCAAAAAAATCGGCAGCAACCTGGCCATACCTGAAAACTATACACATCTCTTTAAGACAGAATTCAGTTATTACCCGCTGCAAACAGAGAACTTCTCCATCGGTCTATCTTACAATAATGGAGAAGACCCTATTTCAGCAATTGAGCTGCAGAATTTCTGGCAATTAGCCTTCAAACTAAAATTAACCTATTAAACGTAAGTTGGCATGTCACAAGCAGATGCAACAGGAGGCGCCGCCGCGTATTCAGTAATCGGCAGCCAGGTAAGTAAACTGATTGGTATAGGAATGCTTGGTTTCCTGCTGGGTATTATACTTTTAAACGGGCAGGGCTGCAATGATAAACCTGCAGACTACCAGGAACTCATTGTTGCTGGTAAAACCGATAGTCTGCAGGTTATTTTTCAAGGGCGCATCCGGCAGCTGAAAGACAGCGTCAAAAAATATAATGGGAACACCAAAACAGATAGCCTTTTGCATGTACATTATGCAACCCGGCTTACAATGGCTACATTAGAATTATTGGCATTTGAGAAAGCCAATGCAGATACTTCACTCAATTATTTCAGCGCAATGTTGCAAGTGCATCGAGACAGCCTTCTGAATGCTATTACAGACACCCGGTGGAGTGATTCAATTCAAATGAGCAGACAGCTGCTGTTTAGCTATATTGATACCTCCGGCTTGTACAGTACAACACCTGTAAGCAAAGACATTCACCTCAGCATAGAGCGCAGTAAATATTCAACGTTGTATGCTTTCTTCAGCCACAATACGGTAGCTGGCTTTTGGTTTATAGTATCAATCGGCCAAATCACTTTCTGGTTTTTGGTGGTTGCGCTTTTATTTGGCATGCTGGCGCCCTTAAAAGACCGTGTTAATGGCGTTGCGCCAGATTTATTGAGCCCTGGTAAATGGCTTTTATCAGCAATATTACCGGCCATCTTCTTTTTGCTATTTACAGGCATCTTCTATTGGGTGCTTATTAAAGAAACTGTCATCCGAGACCATTACCTGCTCAAAGGCTTTAATGCAAAGATGCTAATCTATGCGCTGTTTGGATACCTGGCGGCTGTTGCCTGCTTTGGAATGTACCTGCTAATGTCATTATCGCTAGATCAACTTAACAAAACCATCTATTCAGCCTCCGGAAGCAAACGTACCAGCATCTTCACCGATCTGCAGATTGAAGAAAGCTTTAAAACATTGAAAGCTACTTTTGAAAATAGCTTCCTGGCAAGCGCCTTTATCCTTAGCTTTTTTGTCTTTTGGCTCGGCCTGCTGTTTACTGCCATCAACCAGACAGAAGCCATGCAATTCTACAAAGCCTACTCCAGAAAAGATTTTTTGTCTTACGACCTTGTTTATCTAGTTGGCGCAATGCATACCCTGATTCTTCTGCTATTTTACATTCCTGTGCGTATAAAATTCAACACCATGAAACTAACGCAGGATCAAAAACTGGAATCAGATGGAAAAACGCAAAAGCTATTGGGTAATCTATATGAAACCATTCTCACCTTGCTAATGACCGCCTCACCGCTCCTGACCAGTCTTTTGCAGAAACTGCTGGCCGGCCTTATAGGAACTTCTTAGTCTGCTGCAGTTTTTTCTACGGGGTAAACAATCTAACCTTTGTTATAATTTTTCAAATACCTGACTGGCAGTCTATGATGCCTGCATTAACCAAGGCATCAGCAATAATACTGCAGCTTCATATCGTTGCGCACATTCCAGAGCAATTGAAAGTTACTCTTCTATATGAATGCTCAATCACTCTCTTCTTACTCACCATTTCTTATGTTAGTTGCTTCAATAGTGCATTGACTGTGCAAAGCTTGCTGCTGCCGCAGTGTAGATCGCTCATATGATTTTGCACTTTGATGCGCTATGCATGCAACACTACAAAAAATAATCTACCGTGTTTTTCTCCCCTGCAAAAGGGTCAAAACGCTCTAGTTGGCCGTTTCATCAATAATGATATTTGAACTGTCAAACAAAAAGGCTTCTATGCTGAATGGGGAAAATGCTAATGCACTTATCCGCTTTCTGCACCAGCACTGCTCAACTTCATTTATCACTTGCAAATATCTTATTGTATGAAACAAACATTTGTAATGTTCATCTTCCTTTTATTGCTTGCGTTGCTCATCACACAATGCAAAAAAAGTATCGACAAAAAAACATTTACCTTGTCTGGCAATGTTATCAACGAATCCGGAACAGCCATCCCCGGAGCCACGGTAAAAGTAGAAGGACAAATGGCTGATGCTGGCACTGATGGCAAATTTAGTTTTATCGGACTGCCCCAACGGGATATTTACCAGGTAGAAGTTACTTCCACAGCTTATTACCCCGCCTACAAAAACGTAGATAATATAGATGGTTCAAGCCTGTTTGCAAAGGTAGTCATGCTGGCAAAGAGCAATCTCGGTACTGTTAATGGCCAAACAGGCGGATCGGTGGGCGCTACTGGCTTGCGCGTTATTGCACCTGCCGGAGGTTTTGTCAGCAAGGATGGCGCCGTATATAACGGTAAAGTAAATGTAGCAGCAAGGTATATTACGCAAACAAATCCCAATATTGCCGGACTGATGCCTGGCGGCGATTTCCGCGCAACTGATCAAAATGGCAATGATGGTGGCATGCGTACCTATGGTTTTGTAGCTACCGAGTTTACTGACCAGGCAGGCAATGCACTTACGCCCAATCAAAATGTAAAAGTAGCAGTAACCATTCCCGCTGGTATGGCCTCTCCAGACCAGGCCCCCGTTAATAATTGGGCTTATGACCCCGCTAAAGGCAAATGGGCAAAGCCCGGAAACATAACCCAAAGCGGTAGTGAATACTTTTTTCCCTGCACTACACTGTACCAGAACATAGATGCATTTATTCAAACCGGTACAATGTCAGGCACAGTACACTGCACAGACGGCAAACCCGCAGCATATGTAACTGTGACCATTCAAAGCAGGTATGATAAATATGAAGTCATCAGCAATGAAAACGGCAACTTCAGGGCCAAGGTAGAAGCCACCAACGGAGGCTGGTCTTATACGGTATCAGCCGCCGGTGGCAATTCTATAAGCATCGGCAAATTGCCTGCCAATGCCACTACAACAGTCAACGGCCTCTCAACCTCACAATGCGATAACGCTGCACCACCTCCCGGCGGAAACACCAGTGCCCAGTTTGTATTTAATGGAACTACCTATTCAGGTATCTGTGTTGCGGTGCCAGACGTAAATGGATGCGCCAATGGTACAGATGCATCCATTGCTACCATCAGTGGAGCGGGCCTTGTTTTATACAATATTCCGGCAGCAGCCAGTGGCAACTACACGTTTACAGATGGCTACCAAAATGTAGGTAACGGATGCGCATTCTTCGCAGCCATGGTATTACCCAACGGCATAAGCCTGGCATCAAAAAGCGGAACACTTACCAAAACAGGTGCCCGCAGTTTCACCTTCAACTGCCAGATGTATGATCTCTTAACAAATAACAGCTACACCGTTACGGGCAATGGCAATTACTAACCCTCCTTTATAAACGCTTTTTTTCACTCAATTATAAACACCTAAAACTTCAGTAAAATGAAAAAGCTAATTCTTATCCTACTGCTCTGCAGTAAGCTGTCAACACAGGCCCAGGACATTATTGTTAAAAGCGACCGCACGGAAATTAAAGCAAAGGTTGCTGAGATCACTGAATCCCTGATCAAATACAAAAACTGGGACAATCTCGACGGTCCGTTATACAATATCAGCAAGACAGCGGTATTCATGATCATCTATGCCAACGGCAAACGAGAAACCATAGCACAGCCTTCTGCCCCTACGCAAAGTACAAACCCACCGTACCAGAACACTGCACCCGCAATGAAAATGGCTGCGGCACCAACAGGTTCCGTTAACAAGAGTGGCATTGACACCGTTATTGACTACAAAAAAATCCGTGTAAAATACGCGCCCTCTCACGTTATTTACTGGTTTGATAGTCCGCCCACTACTGTTGGCGTTCATAGCGAGCTAAGGATAATCAAAAACCTCCTAAATTTTGGCGGCGGTGGAGACTATTCTTTTATTACCGGGGCGCAGCAAACCATGTACAGCGCATATCTCTCCCCTTATTTGCCGCTCAACAGGCTTACAAAGAATTATAAAAAGCAAGACCAGGGCTTGTTCGTTTTTGCAAAGATTGGATACGCAAGCATCTCCTATGAAGTGGATGGCTATACTTCAAGTACAGGCGATGTTACCGCCGGCATTGGCATGGATTACTTTTTTACCAAACACCTGGGCCTGAGCATAAGTGCGGATAAATTCGGCGATGGGAAATTCAATGTTAAAGGAGGCATTTGCTTCAAATAAATGCCAACTGCCATGAAAAAGAACGCTTTCATATTAATAAGCTGTATAACCATGCTTTCCTCACTAACAAAAGTTGTGCGTGCACAGGATACCCTGGTACTGCAAGACAGTAAGGAGTTGTATGTGAAAGTAATTGAAATAGGAGATGATAAGATCTTTTATCGTAAAACCGATAACCTGAACGGCCCGCTCTATTCTTGCGCAAAGCGCGAAGTTTTTATGGCGCTTTATCGTGGAGGCAGGAGGGAGATATTTGACACTCCGCTGCAGAATCAGCCTTCAAGGAATAATTCCGAAAAGTCACCGTCAGCGCCTGACGCAGCGATGACTGATGAAAACTTCAGGTTGGTTTTAAAGAAGCTGGTAAAGCCACGCATCAGAAAAAATTACGAAACAGTAACCGGTGACGTAGACGTGTTTACCGGCAATGATTTTTTTGCAACGATATCCTTTGTTGCCGTGCAGAAAAACAATGCGCAATTAGACTTCTCGCACCCGCGCCCCGCACATGCTGCAAAAAGGGGCATCAGCCTCCAGATTACTTCTACCCAATTAGGCAACTACCTTTTTGAGAAGTATGAAAACACTGCGGGCAGCGGTTTGGGTTGGGTGCTGCCTGATGGTTTTCTCAGCGGCGATGTAATTGCCCCCTGCGAGGTGGCGTATTTAAAGAAGCCAAGACAAACAGAAACGGATGTAGCCTGGCTGCAGGGAAAACTTGATTTTGAGAAATACCATCTTAAGAGCTGCGGCTCCCTGGAAGAAAAAATGCTCTCCATAACCTTGCAATGGTTAAAGAAAAATTTTAGCAGTCAGCAATAGACATACACTTTTCTTGGATTGATGCCGCCTATGCGCCGGTCCATCCTATACTTTCAGCAGACCAGCTCATTGGCTAATATCAGCTCAGGCATTGTAGTGACGGAACGTTATTCCGGCATAGATCCAATACTCTTATGTTAATCGCTCATAGAAACGCCCATTTCATTCATACCTCTTTTGGAACCATTTCCAATCCTTTTTACCTGTTAAAGACTAGAGCTTGAAACCGCCAGGGATGCCGAAAACTGGCTACACAAAGAGTAGGCAACAGCATTCAAAAATTAAATTATGAAAAAGATTTTTTTTCTGCAGCTCTTACTGCTTTGCATTTCATTCACTGGCTTTTCTCAATCGTGGGACAGGTGGATACCCGTTGGCAAGGGTATCGAAGTATCCTTCAAGTTTTCACAGCGGGGTTGCCAGGGATATACTTTCGCCAGGATACGGAACAATGGTTACGTAACCTTCAGCCGCATCCGCGTAAGTTTTACCGTTTCATGCGATAATGAAGCGCATGAGGCCTCGGTATCTGCTTATAAACTTGGGCCCGGCAGCATTGATGAACAGCAGGGCAACTGGTATAACACAAACTATCGCGTTACAGATATACGCTTAACCAACGCAGAAACTTTTACAAATTACAACGATCATAACATTCAAAAACGAAGATAGTGCCACCCGAAATGGGAGCAGTTTACCCTTTAATGCATCCCTGCTTTTATGCAGATCTCATTTAATATAAAAGTTGAACAAAAAAACCAAAACAATGAAAAAAATATCTATTATTTCAGTCTGTACGCTGCTGACTGTAATATGTCTCATCATTGGTTGTAAAAAGGAAATGACACAACCAAACAGCAATAACGAAGTAAAAACCGGCACAGCTATGCTTTGGGTTGCTACCGATTTGGGTTGCGGTACCATCACTGTAGAGTGCAACGGCATTACAAAATCCATTACGGGATACAATAGCGGCGGCGCGCCGGCCTGTGGCGCAAGTGGCGCCGCAACCTTCACTTTGGATCCCGGAACCTATACCTACACTGCAAAATGCAGCAATTTAACCTGGAATGGTTCCATTACTGTTACTGCCGGCAACTGCAGCAAAGTACAGCTTACCGGCAGTGGAGGTGGCGGAGCAGGTACCAATACTGGGCAGGCAATGTTTTGGACTGCCGCTGACCTGGGGTGCGGAACTATAACGGTTACCTGTAACGGTATTTCAAAAAACATTACCGGTTACAACAGCGGTGGCGCGCCCGCCTGCGGAGCTGCTGGCGCTGCCACGTTTGACCTAAACGCCGGTACTTATTCTTATGCTGCGCAATGCAGCGGCAAAACATGGAACGGCACTATAACAGTTAACGGCGGAGCCTGCAGTAAACTACAACTTACCAGCACCTCCAATACAACCACCACCGGACAGGCTATGTTTTGGCTGGCATCTGATTTGGGTTGCGGTACCATTACTGTTACCTGTAACGGTATCTCAAGGAATATCACCGGTTACAGTTCTTCCGGCGCACCCGCTTGTGGCTCCAGCAACAGCGCTAATTTTGATTTAAGTGCAGGCAGCTATTCGTACACAGCTAAATGTAACGGCTTCAGCTGGAATGGCACTGTTACCGTAACTGCCAACGCCTGCAATAAAATTCAGCTTACCGCGCCCGCAAATACCAATACTACCGGTAAAGCCATGTTCTGGATCTCGTCTGATTTGGCTTGTGGCACCATAACCGTTACTTGCAACGGCACTACAGCCAGTATCACCAGTTACTACAAATCCGGAACGCCGAGTTGCGGTGCCACCGGCTGCGCCAACTTTACCTTGAAGCCAGGCACCTACTCCTACTCCGGCAAATGCAGTAACAAAACATGGAGTGGCAGCGTTACCATCACTGCTAACGGATGCAGTACAATTCGGTTTTATTAATAAAAAACCGCGTGATGAAGCATATGCAAGAACAGGTCGCAATGGTTTGTTGTGACCTGTTTCCATTTTTCTCCTTTATGCGCAGGATAGCCTGCCCGGCAAAGATTGCTTTGTACAGACTTGGTTGTTTTAGAAAATTATATAAAGCCTATTGCGGTTTTACTGAATACCAAAATGTGCGCGCCAATAATCTGTTACAAAAATCTGCTGGGGATCAAAACGTTCTCGAAGTACCATCCACTTGTCAAAGTTATTATGATCGTTGAAACTCTTCTTAACGTAATCTGGGCCAATAGTGATGTCGCCAAAGCTGGTGCCAACCTTGGGCATATGCTTTCCCCAATGCAGTCTTGCTGTAGGAATGGTCAGAAGCACCTTCCAGTATTTGGTGAAAAACTCTTCCGGCTTGCCATGCGGGTTATGCTCCCACCAGAATGGATCCACACGTACTACGTCTCTGCCATAAGCAGGGCTAAGCCAAAAAGATGACTTCTTAGCGCCATACAATTCTATACCAAAATTCCCCCCAGCCAGCTCATCATCTGCAAACAACTTACTTAATGCCTTTAAAACATCGTTTACATGCTCAACATCTATCCAGACTTCAGTAAACTGCGTGCGCATTACCGTATCAACCATGGCCTGGTCATCACTTGGAAGTGCAATATACCATTCATCGCAAAAATCAGAAGCGTTTGGCGGATTAATCATATTCAATAAAAGGGAGGCAATTATCTTTCTTAATGCAGTAGCATTAAATTGAAGTTCGTTAATAATGTACAAGACGCCGGCGGCCAAGTAGTTCGTTATTCTTTTATGCAGCAAATGCTTATATGGCATTATGGGCGTTGTTGGTTCAACGGCCCTTCCCCTGAATTGCATTACATTCTCCACGTTTTTCTGTGGAAACCAGACACAGTGCATGAATTCTTCATCTTTTAGCGCCTGTTGAAATATGCTGCCCGATCTTACAACTGATTCTGCAAAATGAACGGTTGCTTCAACGCCTGCAACCCGGTAATTTGGCACCAGTTTAAGCGTTACAAATGTTATTACGCCAAACAGGCCCATGGACACTCCTGCAGCAAAAAATTCCTCGTCGCCATTAGTAAATTTTTGGGGCTTGCCGGTTCCATCAATAAATTCAATGGAATGTATGGCATCCCCAAAACTATGTTTCAAAGAACCGCCTGCGCTTCCTGTTAACATAAACCCTGCAATGGTTTGATGACTAAGGCCCCCCAGCACCGGCAAGGCAAAACCCTTTTTAGTTATACAGCGGTTAAAAGAATTCTCAGCATTTGAATCTTTATCACTCGGGTCAATACCCAAATTGCATCCAGCGCCCACCCTTACAAAAGTTGACCCGTCTTGCTCAAACAACTCATCAAATTTTCTGAAATCCCCGTCCAGCTTTACATTAATTGCCTGAACAGTGTTTTTTGAAAAAACCGCTTCTGGTATGGAATGTTGAGACCCTGCAATGCGCAGTATTTGTCCTTGCTTGACGCCCTTAATAATTGTTATCAGTTCGTCAACTGTTTTGCATTTGACGAAACGCTCCTCGGGGCTCCAGGGCGTTTTTAATTCTTCCAGACGCGCGATCTTCTCGTCAATATCCGGGATAAAGCCATTCTCACCCACCGCCTTGGCCGCGTCTTTTGTATCAAGTTTTAGCACTTCTGAAAGAAGTTCTGAAAGTGTTTCTTTTTGCTCCATATTGTTGGTATTTGAAAAATTACAATGACCAGTGTATTACAACCACCCCTCCCTGAGTACGCGAAGGGCATTGCCGGATGTCATCATGCTAACTTGTTTGTCTGTGAAATGCTTGTGTAATTCTGCAATCAGCTTACCACCCTGGCTGGGCTTATAAAAATCAGCCGGCACATCAGCCAGCCCGTCAAAGTCTGTTCCGATACCTATATTGCTGTAGTCTTTGGATACGGTTTTGCAGTTGATGTCTTTGATGGTCTCAATCATATAAGCAATACCGTTGCGGAACAGCTTGGGATCAAATTGTTTCAGGTGTGTATTGGCCCCCACCAACCAGAAATTTTCCGGTATTATACCAATAATGCCATTGCATTTACTGATGTTAAAAATCTCGTTGTCAGATAGGCAGTAATATTTGAAATTGGGATGATGGCCCTCGTTATACTTCTCAAAGACCTGCTGAGACCCGGTATGTGTAAATACCAGTGGCCGCGGATGAGCCCGGTTACTATTAATGGTAAACACCTCATTTCTTGCAGCAGGCGTAGTGTGCGTTAGGTCTACCA
>DATJGC010000280.1:0-2198 GCA_035495345.1 Chitinophagaceae bacterium
GGCGGTTTTTGCTATCCAGAGCCGGCCATCGCGGTCTTTGATAATCTTTGAAATATTATTATTGGGCACTTTTAAGATGGAAGAATAGCTTACGGTGCCTTTGTGCAGATCTATAACACCCAGTTGGGTCTGTTCAATAAACCAGATTCTGCCAGCATTGTCTTCCGCCAGTCCTGCGGCCACGCTGCCTGCTTTTGGTTCAAGCATTTTTTGCACCTGTTCACCATCATACCTGAGCAGTCCTTCGGCGCTGCTGATCCATAACAAGCCATGACTGTCTTTAAAAATGCTGATGACTACATTGGCGGGCATGCCCACTTTACTGTTCAGGTCTGCAATGGCCACGGGATTGTCTTTCTGGCTTAGGGGCAAGCCTACTTTTACCGGCGGTGCGGGATGCAGTACATAGGTTTTAAAAGCAAGTGGTTTTGCCGGTAGGGCGGTTGGGTTAAAAAGCGTATCCGGCAAAGCCGTAAAAGAAAATGGAGTAACTACCGGCGCTGCAGCAAAAGGCCGAAAGCCTGCACTGTCAAAGGGTAAAGAGGGCAGCGATGAAAGGTCCAGTTTTTTGCTTACCGGTTGAATGCCGCCCTTTTTAGTCGTATCAAAATGAATAGTACGCTCCGCAGCAAATTGCAGGGGAAGTGTTACCGGCTGCTTATAGCCCAATTCTTTTGCGGGCGGGCCAATCTCTACCCTGTTGTTGCAGGAACAGGAAATGAGTACAGCAAGCATGATAACAATGCAATGGACAGGTTGAGGGGTTGGGCGCATGGATGTAAGTTCTTCGTTTACGTAAATATCGTTTATGCCAGCGCGTTATAAGCAATAAGGTTGGCATGTATTAAGCGGGTACGAAGTGCTGCGGCGCGGCCATTTTTTTTTGTTGGGCGAAGAGAGCAGCCAGGCTATTTCATAAGATGGATATTTTTATCAGCGTTTCAATCTTCCACCATTTGCACCCGCTGCGTATAGAAGTGAGGTACCAGGCGATAAAAAATGGTAAAGCGCTTACGCATGCTGTTAGCCATCATGGTTGGCTAAACAGGTTTGCGGCGCTATTACTTACAAGATATTAAATTATTCAGAAAACGTCCTTTTAACTTGTGGCGTTGCCAGTCTCTAGTGTAAGCAGTCGCTCCAGCTCCGCCTGCTTGGCCGGCGCGCGCTGTTGTTTACAAAAAGGCGTAAAATACTGGTGAGTTTGCAGGAAGTTGATTTGCATCTGGTGCCAGTGGGCCGGCGTTAAGGAGGGCTGCAGGTGTTGCAGTTCTTTATACAGCAGGGCTGCCTTCTCTTCTACCCCGGCTGTGCCGAGGTACTCAAGATCAGCATCCGCCAGTATTTCTTCCAGCCGCGTCTGGGGCGATTGGGGAATTTTTGTGGCCATGATCATTCCGCAGATAATGTCAATGCTGTTCTTTGTATACCCAAAACCGGGAAGCTGTTCTCTTACCAGGATACAGCCTGCTTGTTCATGGTGTAGGTAGGTATGGATAAAGCCGGTATCGTGCCAGAGCGCGGCCACCGACAGCCATTCAATTTCTGCTGCGTTGCAGCCTTCTGCAATGCCTATTTCTATGGCCTTCTCCTGCACATAGAGCGTATGCCTGTAGTTGTGGTAATAATAATAAGGCGATATTTTTTCTTTTAGCAGGTTGATGACATAGTCCTGCATGGCATTGCTATTTTGCATGTGCCTTTGCTTTTAAGATACCACCACTGGCTTCGCGGATGCTTTGCACGTACACAAATACTTTGGGATCTATCTTCAGCAATGCTTCCTGTATTTGTTTTATTTCCAGGCGCGTTACAATGGTAACAATGATTTCGGCATCGGTTTTTATATCGAAGCTGCCGGGCAGGTAACCCCGTTCTCCTTTGTACACAGTGATGCCCTTACCCATTTCATTCACCAGGAAGCTCTTTACCTCTTCATGTTTGGCGGATATAATATTAATGGCGGTAAACTCTACAATACCGTCCACTACATAATTAATAGCGCGTGTGGCGGTGAAGTAAGTAATGACTGAATACATGGCGGTTTCAATACCAAATTGCAGGGCCGCCACCGCAAAGATGATGGTATTGATGAGCATGATGATCTCGCTGTTAGAAAAGCCGGTTTTGCGCCCTGTAAATACGGCAATCACTTCCGCGCCATCTATAACGCCGCCCCCGCGTATAACCAGGCCCAC
>DATJGC010000281.1:0-7828 GCA_035495345.1 Chitinophagaceae bacterium
GTTTGCCAACTGCGTGCACCCCCGGTAGCAGGGAGAAGAACAGATTGCTGCACCATATTGGAAACAATGCCAATATTAACGCGACTGGTATCTGAAGCTGTGGCCACTGATAATTCAAGTGTATATTTTCCGGGCGTGGCCACGTCCACGGTATACTGCAACCATTCGCCGTCTTCAATATCGCTCACAAAGAAACGCTCATAGGCAGATGAATCTTTGCGTATGTCTACCGCATCGTTCCGGTAAACGCCGCCACGGTTGCCCACACTGCGCTGTTGCGATACTGACCTGTAATTGGCGCTGTCTTTATCGTAATAGGCAACACCACTGATGCCAAGGTCATAGTCTACCGCCTCCACCTCCGCCCCATTGCTGATGACATGTTTTTTAAACGGCAATGCTTTGTCAGAAAAGGGCTGGCGCATCATGGCGTCAATTACATCACGGTGAATGATATTTGTTTCCAGCCTGGTGTACATGGCCAGTTCTATCAATCCGCTGTACACATCGCTTTCTTTTGGCGGGTCAGTGCGGCGGCCATTCCAGTAAGACAGCAATGCCTGGTAGTTGTGATTGGTTTTTATTTGCAGCGGGTTGTTGGCGCCCAGCTTTTTGAGCGGCCACCAGGCCCAGCCAATATTGTTTTTTTCCAGCAACCGGATGGCCGATGTGTACCAGACATTGCTGTTCTCCCCCGTTTCTCCCAGCCATACCGGCATATTGTTTTCTTCCCTGAGTTTTAACAGCTGGCTGATAGATTGCTGATCGTTGTAATTCCAGTATTTGTGAAAGCTAAGGGCCATGTTTTTATCCCAGGCGGGTAAAATGCCATTGTAATTATTGCCCCAGCCATTGCCTTCTATAATGATGAGGTGATTGGTATCTACCTGTCGTATGGCAGCAGTGGTGGCCATCATCAGTTTCCTGAGCGGCCCATTGTCTTTTTCTTTGAGTCCATGCGTATCATGCAGGCTGTCCTGGAAACCCCAGTTGGGTTCATTGATAATATCATAGCCTCCTATCCATTCTTCATTGGCGTAACGTTTGGCCAGCGCCTGCCAGAGTGCAATCATCTTTTGCTGGTTGCCTTCGCTCTGCCAGAGAGAGGGTTGCGTAGAATCCCTGTCGGCTATATTCAAATCATTTCCCTGGCCGCCCGGTGTTGCGTGCAGGTCAAGGATGAGGTATAGTTGGTTGGCCTTGCACCAGGCCAGCAGGCTGTCGGTCAGGGCAAATCCTTTCTGCAGCCAGGTTTGCTGGCCCGGCACCGGTTCCTCATTCAGCGGCAATGTAAACAGGTTGTAGTGCATGGGCAGGCGCACTGAATTAAAGCCCCATGCTTTTAGTGAATCAATATCAATTTTGCGGGTATGGTTGGCCAGCCAGAGATCATAAAATTCTTCCATGCGCTGTTGCCCCAACAGTACTTCAATATGTTTCTTTATTTCATGCTGTTGTTGCCATTTGCCGGTAAGACCCAGCATATAGCCTTCCTGCAGCATCCACCCGCCAAGCCCAATGCCCCGTAGCAGCACATTGCGGCCGCCGCCATCTACAATGGCTTGTCCACGGGCTTTTAAAAAACCCTGTGCATCAACGTTAGTAACCGTACCCAGCAAAAAGAACAACAGCAGTACAAACCGACACTTGTGTAATAGCATGCGTTTATTTTTATGGCCAGCAATAGGTACCCGCCGCACCAGCAGCAAGACTAATACTGGCGAAACTATTTTTATAGCGAATGGTAAATGTCTGCGGTACATTGCCTGTATTGGCAACAATCAGTATTTTTTTACCCTGGGGGCTTAGGAAGGCCACATTGGGTAAGCCTGGCAAGTCATTGGAGGCAATGCGCACACTGCCCGGTTGCACCAGTGCAGAGGCATGTAATACGGTGTAGTAGGCCAGGTTGCGGGTGATGCTATCGCCATCAATGGTGAGAGCGCCCTGGCATACCGAGCAGCCGCCCCTGTCTGTATACGGCCGCAGTTGTGGATCTGCGGCCAGGTTCCAAAGCAACACATTCCGGCTCCAGTTGCGCATGGCGCCAATGATAATGCGTGCCACCGGGTCTGCAATACGCATTTTGCTGGTTTCAATGCGGCCACTGTCGTTAAAGTCTACCACCATCTGTTCTGTAAAATACAGGTGCTTATTGGGGTAAGCATCATGCACTACTGATAATGCGCTGATATCACCGGCGTAAAGATGAAACCCTGATCCATCAACATAGGGCCTGGCCCGCGCATCGTCTAAAATAAACAGGGGATAATCTGGCCGGTTGGCATTGTGATCATACAATACAATTTTTGTTTTGATGCCTTCTCGTGCAAAGACCGGTCCCAGATGCTGCGCTATAAAAGCGGCTTCCTCGGGCGCTGTCAGCAGCAGGCTGGGGTTATTGCCCGGATGCAATGGCTCATTCTGAATGGTGATGGCATCAATCCGGATTCCCTGCGCGGCCATGGCGCGCAAGTATTGTACAAAGTAGCGCGCATAGACGGGGTAATACTGTTCCAGTAAACGGCCGCCGCGCGTATCATTATTGTTCTTCATCCACACCGGGGGCGACCATGGCGAAGCCAAAATTTTTATGGAAGGAGAAATCCGCAGAATTTGTTGTAGCAATGGAACAAGCGCTGCGGTATCTGGTCCCAAACTAAAATGCCGGAGGGCAGTATCGGTAGCGCCGGCCGGCAGATCATCATAAGAAAAGACATGATCATCCAAATCTGAGGCACCTATAGATACCCTGAGATAGCTGATGCCCGCTTTGCCGCTGCCCGTACCGAACAATTCCTGCAGCAGGGCTGCTCTTGCCTTTGCCGTCATACGCATGATATGCTGTGCACTGCCGCCGGTAAGTGCAAAGCCAAAACCATCTACCGGCTGGTAGCGGGTGCGTTCATCTACCGTAATTACCGGACCGCTACCCTGTTTACCCGAAAACGGCGTGGCGGCCGGCTGCAGGCTGAACAATTGCTGTTTATCCGGCGTGGTAATCCACTGCCGAACGGCATTCTTCGGTTGTGCATGAGCGTTACTCAGCAGCAACAACAGCGTGAACGCGGCAACGAACAAACATTTCATACGGCAGCCATTTGAAGATTACCATCTGGCAGGAAGCTGGCAGAAGGTATCAAGAAAGTATTTCCCTGCTGACAGGCAGCGTAGCCATTACTTTGAAAAATCGAGCGAGTCTGTAATATCACCGCAGCTTTGCATGCTGGCCTTGTACTTGGGATGCTTGTTGCCAAGGTAGGGGTTTACAATTTGATTGCTATTGCTTATCCACCAGGCTTCTTCTTCATCGTTAAAAGCCATGGGGCAATGCTGGTGATAGAGTTTCTGTTTATCGTACTTAACCGTGCGCACCAGGTTGTACAAGCCTTCAGAAATCAGTTGAAACTCGCGCTTCTTCTTGGTGAGGTCTTGCTCGCCTACCAAACCCTGGGCAGAACCGCTGATGGTGCCGGCAAAGTCCTTGGCCACCTGCTGCAGGGTTCCGGTAGAATCTCCCTTGATCTCTTCCGTTTTCAGGCTGTCTGCATCCATGGCCAGTTGCCGGGCCGCTGCATTGGCCTTTACCGTATCATAGTCCGTAATAGCATCGCGCAGCGCAAAATAATTGTTGAGTATTTTCTCAAAAGATGCATTAAAAGCCTCGCTGTTCTTGCTGACAGTCAATGCTTCCTGCTTTGGTTCATTGTTGGCCACCGCTGTCTGCTTACCAGCAAAAAAAAGTTTGTACACCGCAAAAACGGCTACCAATACTACAATACCAATGACAAGTTTCTTCATTTTCGTTACCAGTTTGTGTAAAATTAAGAGATAAAAATTATACCCCTTCTTTATCATATTTTTGCCGCCGGCTGCAGCCTGCTGCGGCGCTGCCAGGTTGCCGGTGAGGTAATGGCAGTAGCCCTTTTTGCGCTGCAAATTGTTCATTTTTATTTGACTATTCATTTTTATGCTGGCAGGATTAACGAATGTAACTTTTGAATTTGGGGCAAGGGTAATTGTACAGGACGCCACTTGGCATATACAACCCGGAGAGCGCATCGGCCTTATTGGCTATAATGGTACCGGTAAGTCTACCCTGCTGAAACTCCTCACCGGCGGCTTTACCCCCAGCGCGGGCACTGTGGAAAAAGGAAGGGATACCAGCATTGGCTACCTCCACCAGGACCTGCTTAGTTTTGATACCAATGATTCTATCTTAAAAGTGGCCATGGGCGCCTTTGAACGGGTGCTTGAACTGGAAAAAGAGATAGAACGCCTGGGCAAAGAGCTGGAAGCCAACCACGAAGACGAAAAAATACTGCACGATTACAGCGACCGCCTCCATGAAATGGACGTGCTGGACGGCTACAATATCCACCACAAAACAGAAGAAGTGCTGCAGGGCCTCGGTTTTGCCAATGCAGACCTTGACCGCCCCTACCGTGAATACAGCGGAGGCTGGCGCATGCGGGTACTGCTGGCTAAAATGATATTGCAGCAACCCGATCTGCTCTTGCTGGATGAGCCTACCAATCACCTGGATTTACCTTCCATAGAATGGCTGGAGAAGTACCTGCTGCATTACCAGGGCTCCGTGGTGATTGTAAGCCATGATAAATATTTTCTCAACCGCATGGTCACAAAGATCATTGAGCTGTACCAGAAAGAACTGCATGTGTACAATGGCAACTATGATTTTTACGAAACCGAGAAAGTGCTGCGCGTAGAATTACAGCAACGTGCTTTTGAAAACCAGCAGGATTATATCCGCCAGCAGGAAAGATTTATTGAACGATTTAAAGCGAAAGCCAGCAAGGCTGCACAGGCACAGAGTATTGTTAAACGGCTCGACAGGCTGGAGCGGATAGAAGACGTGGAAATAGAACGACCCAATATAAAAATCAATTTTAGGGTAGATAAAACACCGGGTCGTGTGCTGGTAGAATTAAAACATATCAGCAAAAAATTTCCGTCTGTCACCATTGTTGAAAATGCATCGGCAGAAATCAACCGCGGTGATAAAATTGCCCTTATTGGGGCCAACGGAAAAGGAAAATCTACCCTCCTGCGCATCATTGCAGGCACAGAACCTTTTGAAGGAGAAAGAAAATGGGGGCATAATGTAGATGAAAGTTTCTACGCGCAACACCAGCTGGAAGCACTGAACGTAAACAATACCATCCTGGATGAAATGAAGGAATGCGGCAGCCAGCAAACTGAACAGGAATTACGCAACCTCCTCGGCTGTTTTTTATTTGGCGGCGATGATGTAGACAAGAAAATCAAAATTCTCAGTGGTGGTGAAAAAGCCCGCGTAGCCCTGGCCAAGACCATTACCAGCAAGGCCAATTTTCTCTTGCTGGATGAGCCTACCAATCACCTGGATATTCACTCCGTTGAATTACTGATAGATGCCCTTAAGAAATACGAAGGCACGCTGATACTGGTAAGCCACGACCGTTATTTTGTTTCCAAAACCGCCAACACCATCTGGGAGATTGACGACAATAAAATACGCGAGTTTAAAGGCAGTTATGATGAGTGGGCAGACTGGAAAGAGCGCAATATAGCCAGTGGTAAAAAGAACGGGGAGAAAAATACTGCACCGGCACAAAAGCAGCCCGCGGCGCCCGTGCAGTCCGCACCCGTACAGAAAGCCGCCCCGGCCCCCGCTGCAACGCCTATCAATAAGGAGGCAAAAAAAGAATTACAGAAACAGCAAAAGATATTTCAGCAGCTGGAGGCCGACCTGGGCAAGCTGAATGAGAAAAAATCTCAGTTGCAGGCATCGCTTAGCCTTCCTGAAACCTATTCAGACCGCAATAAATTTGTGCAGGCAGAGAATGCTTATAAAGAGGCTTCGGCGCAGGTAGAAAAGCTGAACAGGCAATACGAGGAAGTATTTGAGAAAATAATGGCACTGGAAGCAGGTGGAGCAGCATGATATGATCATGCGTTAACCGCATATTTGGTTTTAAATTTGATAATGACTCTGCGATTGTTCATTTGTCTTTTTTAATTCACCAAATCACATTTTATGCGTACATCCATCCTCAAATTAAGTTTTATGCTGTCTGCCTTTGCCATGTTCTCGCTGACAGCATGTAAAAGCGGTCCCAAAGACGCTGACATTGAAAAAGCAGTCAATGAAAAAATTGCCGCAGCTTCTGCAGACATTGCAGATGCTGGGGCTACGGTGAAAGATGGCGTGGTTACCTTAACCGGCCAGTTTAAAGATGAGGCCTCCCGCAGCACTTTTGAAACCTCGGTAAAAGCCGTGCCCGGCGTAAAATCTGTTGTAAACAATACTACAGTAGCCGCAGCGCCCGCACCCGCACCAGTGGTAGTAGCGTCTGATGAACAATTGAAACAGGGCGTCAGAGATGCAACAAAAGATTTTCCCGGTGTTACAGCCGAAGTGAAAGACAGTGTTATTATACTCACCGGCGAAATAAAGAGAGCCAGTTTGAAAAACCTCATGCAAAGCCTGAACACGCTGAAGCCTAAAAAGATCCAAAACAACTTAACCATCAAATAAAACGGAGGAAACAACTTATGGCATTACAGGATAAATACAAAGAACTGTTGGATGCTGCCCGCAACGGAGGCGTTTCCAACCTGCAGGTGCGTGAACAGGACAATGTGCTGTACATAGATGGCGAAGCGCCTACGGGCGATGTTAAAGACCAGTTATGGGCTGCTTACAATAAAATTGACCCCGATTACCGCGCGGGAGATGTGGTAATGAACGTAAATGTTGCTGCCGGTGCCGCGGGTACAAAAGCCCTTGTAACCACAGACAGCACCAATTTAAATATTCGTAAAGGGCCGGGTACCGACCAGCCCATTATTGGCAAAGCCGCCCATGGTGCACTGGTAACGCTTATCAGCAAGGCCAACGACCAGTGGTGGCTGGTGAAGACAGAAAAAGGTGAGGAAGGCTATGCCTATGCGCAATACCTTACCCCGCAATAAATTGATATAGCTGCATCCTACTAAAGCTGCCCCCGGGGCAGCTTTATTTTTTACACCCATGCCCTTCTTCATTTCACGGCGGCATTTGCCATAAGCGCTGTTAAAATAAACGCAAACAATATATTTGCGCAACAGTATACCGGTACAGGCAGTCAAGAGCGTTGTATACGGCACTAACTGCCGGCTGTTTGTAATGAATGCAGCTTATCTTATGAAGAATTGGCTCACCATATCATTGATCACCTGCTTTGTCTGCGGCACTTTGCTGGCAGGCGGGCAACCCGTGCGACCGAAGATTGGACTCACCCTCAGTGGCGGCGGCGCCAAAGGCCTCGCCCATATTGGCATACTAAAGGCAATAGACTCCGCAGGTTTAAAAATTGATTACCTCACGGGCACCAGCATGGGTAGCATCATTGGGGGCCTATATGCCATTGGCTACCCTGCTGATTCCATTGAAAAGATGGCAAGGGCCACCAACTGGGACCTATTGCTGAGCAACCAGGCATCGCTTAGAACGCTGTTCATGGAAGAAAAAGACGAGTACAGCAAATACACCGTGGAACTTCCCTGGGTAAATCATCGCTTCCAATTGCCCACCGGTGTATTACAGGGGCAGGAGCTCTGGCTAAAGCTATCGGAACTACTCTACCCGGTTTACCGCAACAAAGATTTTTCTACGTTTAGCATTCCGTTTAAATGCATTGGTACAGATGTGGGCAATGGTGAAGCCGTAGTAATGAGCAAGGGCGAAATTACCTCTGCCATCCGTTCCAGCATGGCCATACCCTCTTTTTTTACCGCGGTGGATTATGACGGCCGCCGCCTGGTAGACGGTGGCATTGTAAGA
>DATJGC010000282.1:0-9054 GCA_035495345.1 Chitinophagaceae bacterium
GACCTCTTCTATACCGCTTACCATTCTGCCTGCAGACAAAGCCTGTTCCATCTTGTTGCGAATGTCTTTTTCAAGCACGCTTTTCCAGTCGGCCACATGTGGCGCCAGAATTTCAGACAGTTCTTTTTCAGCCGCATGTTGGTAATC
Organism: Chitinophagaceae bacterium; assembly: GCA_035495345.1. Classification (GTDB taxonomy): domain Bacteria; phylum Bacteroidota; class Bacteroidia; order Chitinophagales; family Chitinophagaceae; genus JACMLD01. The sequence goes on from DATJGC010000282.1 coordinate 148, forward strand.
ACCGTGGATATACTCTATCACCTCGCCGTTGTGTGCGGTCATTTTTTTGAAATGACCCAGCAATTTCTCCGGACCAATAATATACAGTGGCAGCGGGTAGGCACGTAATATGAGCTCCAGTGAATCTTCTACCTGGCGCAGAAATTTATCCAGTTGTTTTTCATGTGCGGCATGAACATCAGAGAACTTACCCACTCTTTCCGGTAAATCACGCGCGGGCAACTGTTGCGGCATTTCTGCATGAGACACTATTTTTACAAAGCTGCTGGAATTGCCAATGAACATTCTTACCTGGCCGGCAGAAAGTTGAAGCAAGAGGTATTTGTGTAATTGTTTTTTAGAATAAAGCAGGTCCCTGATTTCAAAGGAATCATCAATGGCTATCTTCTCTTCCACAAGAATATCCAGGTAAATAACTTTTTCAAATACCGGGGATACAAAAATGGCGATACTTTTTTTATGCGTATTATAGTTCAGCTGCGCGATGATAGTACTCAGTTTTTCCATCATCAATACAACCGTATCTGCAGGATATTCCAGCAGCAACTGCTTTTCAATTTTTCTGCAGGCATTTTTAAGTGCTATTGTTAACGCCGCGTGACCGTTCATTTTCGGGTCAAACGGAATAATCAGGGATATTGCTGGCCGGTAATGTGCAGACGCTACAACTTCGCTGATGGTGGGATTAAGTACCGAACGCATGGCAAGGTGAATTTGGTTTTAAAAATAGGATTACTAATTACCCCTAAGAATGATGCTAATCATACTGCCTGGTGATTATCACGCCATTGAAAAGCGCTGCCCGCGCGGGATCAATGGGTAATAAAGATGGGTTGCGCAATTGTCTTTATCAGCAGGCTGGCGGTGCTTCGTTTAAAAAACCTCGACAGCGCATTTCTGCCGTAGGCGCCCATCACCAACAGTGATTTTTTTCTGCCAAAAAGATATTCAAACAGCGATGCATCACTATCGCCCTCCCGAACCACCCAGTGCAATTCATTGTAATGCGCCTTCAGCCATTCAGAGAGACTGTGTTTATGCACGTCTTCCCATTTACCTGAATCATTGATCATCACAATGGTGGCCTTTTTACCAGCCAGTTGCGGAAAGAGGTAGGTGAATTGTTTGATGGCAAACATGCAGGAAGCAGAACCATTGTAGGCAAATACCAGCTCTTCCACGGCTTCCAGTGATTGCGGTGCTATAAAAACCGGGCATTCGGCTTTTTTTAGCAGGTCTTTTACGAAGTCAGTCGGCGGCCCTTCAAAATGTTCACGGAAAGATGTTTCCGCATCTACTACCAATACATCAGCAAACCGGCTTTCGGCCAGCATCTCGTCTACAGGCACACCGTGGTGCCGGTGAAAGGAATAGCCCACCTCACGGTTAACACAGCCTTCGCGGATCAACTGCATACTTGCTTCTGCCTTCACGGCTGCTTCTGCGTGTTGCTTCATCTCATCCGGTTCAGATTCTCCGGCCAGCATTTCATGTTTAACAGGCAATGCCGCGGCAAGATTATCTAAAAACACAGCCGTTACCGGTGATTTTGTTAATCGTCCCAGATAACAGGCAAAATCCAGCGCACTAATGGAGGGCTGGGCTGCATCTACTGCCAGCAATATTTTTTCCATACCGTTTTTTTTCGAAGCTACGGAGATGAAGCGCCGATAGGCATGACATTGCGCAAAGCCATTGATGATAAAGATCACAACAGCGAGTAGCTGCCACCGATTAAAAGGGGTAGAAAGCAGCCTGGCATCATTGCCTGGAACCGCCAATGATTCTTATCAGCCCGCAACTTGATACAGCTTATTTGGTTACCGCCCAACAAAGCGTTCATTTGCGCAGTATGATGACTTACTCACCTACTTTTTTTCAATGAATTGGCACCAGCTGACCGCTGAGGAGGTAATCAGGGCTACCCATACCAGCAGGGGCGGACTTAGCCAGGCCATTGCAACAGAACGTTTACGGCAAGAAGGCCCCAACGAGCTGCCGGAGAAACCACCGGCCACGGCAGTGGAAATATTTTTCCGACAGTTTAAAGACGCCATGATCGTCATCTTGCTGGCGGCGGCCGTGCTGGCGGGCATCACCGGAGAAACAGGTGATATGCTGGTGATCATTTCCATTGTACTACTAAACGCCATCACCGGTTTTGTACAGGAGTACCGCGCCAACAGGGCCATGATGGCCATCAAAAAACTAGACCAGCTAACGGCCATGGTTATGCGAGATAAGAGCCTCCACAACATGGACGCTGCTGCATTGGTAACGGGTGATATTGTGCGCTTGGAAGCCGGCATGCAGGTACCCGCAGACCTTCGCCTCTTTGATACTTTTGCACTCTTTATTGAAGAAGCCACGCTTACCGGCGAAGCTGCCCCCGTGGCCAAAGAAGACAGGCTTTGCCCGGCAACAGGTAGCGCCCTGGGAGACAGGTTTAATATGGCTTACAAAGGAACCGCAATTACCAGCGGCAGAGGCTGGGGCGTGGTGGTGGCCACCGGTGCCAGAACAGAACTTGGCCGCATTAGCCAGTTGCTAGATATTCCAGACAGCAGCACACCCCTTCAACGTAAAATGACCGCATTCAGCAAACGGCTTTCTTATGTCATTTTGCTGGTTTGTTTGCTGATACTGGTGATTGGGATTATGCGGGGAGAGCAACTCCTGAACATGGTGCTCATCAGCATAGCACTGGCGGTAGCGGCTATCCCGGAAGCATTGCCGGCACTTATCACACTCTCGCTGGCCATGGCCGCCAAAAAAATGGTTAGCAAAAATGTACTCGTAAGAAGGCTTTCAGCTGTTGAAACCATCGGCGCTGTTACCATCATCTGCACAGATAAAACAGGTACGCTTACTGAAAACAAAATGAAGGTGGTGGAGATCTGGGATCAGCAGCATGATATACAGCTTCATGAAGCAATGCCGAACCTGCTGCTGCTAATGGCACTGAACCATACCGTAGAACAGGGCAATCATGGTTTGCAGGGAGACCCCACAGAGCTTGCATTGCTGAACTATGTGCATGAACAGGTATTACCGGCTGAGTTAACTATCATACAGCAACAGTATACCAAGGTAACAGAACTGCCATTTGATGCCATAAAGCGCTGCATGACCACCATCCATCATTTTGGCAATGGCTACCTGCTGATAACAAAAGGTGCCGCAGAGACGCTGGTATCATTGTTACAAGCCGATGCAGCAAAAGAAAATATCCTGCAGCAAACGCACCGGCTCTCCAGCATGGGTATGCGGGTGATGGCCTATGGTTTTCGTTTGCTGCCTGCACTGCCCGAAGCCATGGGTGATCATGTGGTAAACGAATTGGTGTTTGGCGGACTGGCTGCCATGATAGATCCTGCACGCAGTGAAGTGCCGCCTGCCATCCAGGCCTGCAAAACAGCGGGCATTATGCCGGTGATGATTACCGGAGATCATCCAGCCACCGCTGCCAGCATTGCAAAGCAAACGGGTATTACCGCCGCAGGAGATCTTATGCTAACGGGTGAAGCACTTGAAAAGATGAGCCCGCAGCAATTAGACAATATCATTGGCCAGGTAAAAGTATACGCCAGGGTGTCTCCGCAACAAAAGCTGGATATCATAAGGGCCATGCAGCGAATGAATCATTTTATTGCCATGACCGGAGACGGGGTAAACGATGCACCCTCTCTCAAAGCCGCTGATATTGGTATTGCCATGGGCATTAGTGGCACAGATGTGAGCAAGGAAGCTGCAGACATGATTTTGCTGGACGATAATTTTGCCAGCATTGTAAAGGGTGTTAAAGAGGGAAGGAAAGTGTATGATAATATCAGGAAGTTTGTAAAATACATTCTTACCTGCAACAGCGCCGAAGTGTACATTATCTTTCTTGCGCCCTTGCTGGGGCTCTCGCTACCCCTGCTTCCGATCCAGATTTTATGGATTAACCTGGTCACAGACGGACTGCCCGGACTTGCGCTGGCAGCCGAAAAAGAAGACAGTGATATAATGCAAAGACCGCCGCGGGGTGTAAAAGAAAGTCTGTTTGCCAGTGGCATTGGCCTGCATATACTCTGGGCCGGCGTTTTACTGGCGGCATTGTTATTAACACTGCAGGCAGTGCTGCAGTATAACAAAGTAACGCACTGGAACAGCATTGTCTTCACAAGCCTTTCTCTTGCACAACTGGCACATGTACTGGCCGTAAGAAGTGAGCATGCATTTATCTGGCAACTCGGATGGCGTTCTAACCCTCCGCTGGCATGGGTGCTGATAGTGTCAGTGCTGCTACAGGTGGGCCTCCTGTATATACCTGCCGCCAACAGGCTTTTTTCGCTATCGCCCCTGCCCTTGAATGAATTATTGCTTTGCCTGCTGGTACCGCTAGTTTTCTTTCACGCGGTTGAATTGGAGAAAGCTATCAAGCGCTCGCGGAGAAAAAATAATAATCATTTAGCGTAATGATTATTGTCATGCCCCATCATACGCGAAGCAGGTATTTTAGCGACCACTATAAACAATTATTTTATGCTGGGAGAATTACAGGACATACAGATAAGAAATTTACTCTCCAGCCAGGTGATAGGAAGGCTTGCCTGCACCGATGGACGGCATCCCTACATTGTTCCCGTTACGTATGCATATGATGGGCATTATATCTACGGACAATCCAATGAAGGCACCAAATTAAAAATACTCCGCCGTAACCCCCATGTATGCTTTGAAGTAGACAGCATGACAGATATGCGCAACTGGCAAAGCGTTGTTGTGCGTGGTACATTTGAAGAGCTGGATAAGAAAGCTTCTGAAGACGCCAGGGAAATTCTTTTTAACCGCGTGCTTCCGCTCAGTACCAGCAGCACTGTTCATTACGATGGCCATGAACAAACAGCCGTTATTGATGATAGCACCAGGGTAAAGCACATCATGTACCGCATCAAAATTGAGCATGTGACCGGCCGTTTTGAAAAGCAATAAACAGCACCGCCTTTATATACTCTTCATGGCGTTTACCTACCAGCACCCGTATGCGTTTGACCCGGCTTACAAAACGGCCGTTGCCTATTTCTCCATGGAGTATGCCATACAACAGCCATTGAAAACTTATGCTGGCGGATTGGGCTTCCTGGCAGGCGCGCACATGCGCAGCGCCCATGATACCCGGCAAAATATAACAGGCATTGGCATACTTTGGAAGTATGGTTATTACGACCAGCTACGGCGGGCAGATCAGGGCATGGAAGTAGAGTTCATAGAAAAAGTATACGGATTTTTGCAACCTACCCATCTCAGGTTTACCATCAGCATTGCTGCACATGATGTATGGGTAACGGCCTGGTACCTGCCACCGGCGGTCTTCAATACAGCACCCATTTTTTTGCTGTCTACTGATCTGCCCGAAAACGATTATCTCTCAAAAACCATTTGCCATAAATTATATGATGCCAACCCTGAAACAAGAATGGCCGCTGCCATACTGCTGGGCGCTGGCGGCGCACGCCTGCTTGAACTGATGGGCAAAGAACCTGCGGTGTATCATTTAAATGAATCACACGCTTTACCGCTGGCATTTTACCTGTACAAAAAATTTCAAAGTAAGGAAGAAGTACAGAAAAGACTTGTATACACTAACCATACACCCGAAGCAGCCGGTAACCTGCAAACCAATATCGGGCTGCTGGAGAAGCTGGGCTTTTTTTGCGGCGTTGAGACTGCCACCCTGCATGATATTGCCTTTATCCGCGGTGCCATGCTGGATCATACACTCACTGCATTAAAACTTTGCGGCAAAGCCAACGCCGTTTCAAAAAAACATTACAGCACCCTGTTAAAAATGTGGCCCGGTGAACCTTTGTGCAACAAATTTATCAGCATTACCAATGCACAGCATTTTCATTATTGGCAAGACGAGGCATTGTATGCCGCGCTTGCTGCCAATGATGATGCCGCAATGGTAAAACAAAAGCAACGAAGCAAGCAACAATTGTTTGAGATAGTGGCCGACCAGGCGGGTGAGATCTACGACCCGGCAGTTTTGACCATTGTTTTTGCCAAACGCTTTGCGGCGTACAAACGGGCCGACCTGCTACTCTACGATATGGAGCGTTTTAAAAGCCTGGTAACAAACCAACGCAGACCGGTGCAAATAATCTGGGCTGGCAAACCCTACCCGATGGACTATACCGCTATTGCAGTATTTGATAAAATAGCCAACCTCTGCAAGGAATACAGCAACTGTGCTATACTTGCCGGGTATGAACTTCGCCTGTCAAAGGCATTAAAGCGAGGCGCGGATCTATGGCTGAACCTGCCAAGGTTAACGCATGAAGCATCGGGCACCAGCGGCATGTCTGCGGCCATGAACGGTGCCATCAATTGCAGTACGCTGGATGGATGGATGCCTGAATTTGCAAAAGATAAAGTAAATGCATTCATTATTCCGCCCTGTGATGAAAATGCGCTGGACCATCTGCAAGACGCAGCGGATGCTGCAGCGTTGTATGATTTGCTGGAACAGGAAGTGTTGCCCTGTTATTATGATCAACCAGCCAAGTGGCAGCAGATGATAAAAAACAGCCTGCATGATATTATTCCCTACTTTGATAGCGACAGGATGGTAAGAGACTATTACCAGCATTTGTATACCTGCACAGAAGAATCCTCCGCGGACTTAGGTTGATGGATGCTAATGATAGCTGGCCGACCTGGAACTCAGCAACGGCCATGCTGCTGCTTGCAACTGTTCACGGTGCATAGGGTCTGCAATATTTATCAGCGCAGTGGCACGTTCCTTCAAATTTTTGCCATGCAGGTAAGCGATGCCGTGTTCCGTAACAATATAATGTGCAAGCGAGCGGGGTGTAACTACCCCCGCGCCGGGCCTCAGCATCGCCACAATTTTGCTTTCTCCCCTACTGGTCATGGAAGGCATGGCAATTATGGGTTTGCCGGCTTCAGATAGTGCCGCTCCACGCATAAAGTCTAACTGGCCCCCAACACCGGAATAAATTTTATTGCCGATAGAATCTGCACATACCTGCCCCGTGATATCTACTTCAATAGCGCTGTTAATGGCAGTAACGCGCGGGTTCTGCCGGATAATGTCAGGGTCATTGGTGTAGCCAATATTAAACATGGCAATCATGGGGTTATTATGCACAAAGCGGTACAACCGGTTACTGCCAATAACAAAACCTGCTACCATTCTTCCGCGTTGCCGCTTCTTCATTTCTCCCGTAATGATTCCTTTGTTTACCAGGTCAATGATACCATCAGAGAACATTTCGCTGTGTATGCCAAGGCGCCGGTGATCACCCAGCATCTGCAACACCGCATTTGGAATGTTGCCGATGCCCATTTGCAACGTAGCACCGTCTTCTACCAGCGAGGCTACATGGCGCGCAATGGAGGTTGTAATAATATCCGGCGCATCCTGCTTTATTTCATACAATGGGGTATCCACCTCTACCATTGCATCTATCTTGTTTACATGAATGAAGCCCGCACCATGTGTACGTGGCATCTGCGGGTTAACCTGTGCAATGATACATTTTGCTTTTGCCAGTGCAGGCGCTGCAATGTCTACAGACACACCCAGCGAACAAAATCCATGTTCATCTGCCGGCGACACATGTATCAATGCGCAGTCTATGGAGATAGCCCCGGAAAGAAACAGTGAAGGAATTTCGCTGAGACTAATGGGAATGTATTGCGCCCTGCCCTCCTGCACAGCCTTGCGGAGGTTAGCACCAACAAAAAAACAATTGGTAGTAAACACTTTTTCCATGCCCGGCGCGGCGTACGGCGCCGGTCCTTCCGTATGCATCTGGTAAATACGCATATTGCGCAAGGTATCAGCACGGTCTACCATGGCCTGTATGAGTTGGAGAGGAGCCGCTGCAGCAGACTGGATAAACACATTTGAACCGGACTTAATCAGCAGGGCGGCTTCCTGTGCGCTCATTTTCATAATCTATATTGTTAGCAGAAAACTTAAAATTGCTGTTGCAATTACCCGAATTTATTTACCCGTGCTGGCTTCGGGCAGCATGTTTTCAAAGCGGCCAGTCATTTCTTCAATGATGATCCTGAAAATTACAGGCCGAATACTTGCTTTCTCCAGCGGTTGATCATTACCAATATCAATAGGCGGGGGAATGGCATTGGGACTGATCTTGAGTTGCACTGATTTCTTTGCAAACAGTAATAAGGTGTTGTACCGTGCGTACTCGTTTTTCAGCTCATCATACCTGCCCCACACAATTACACTCTTCCAGTGATGAACATCTTTTATCTCATCCACTTCAAAACAGACAGATGGGTTTTTACGCATCATATGAATCTTCATTCCTTCTACCGCATGCGCATATATAAATTGGCCGTCATACACATACTGTATAGGCACTACATAGGTTCGGTAGCTGTCTGTACAACCGATTCTGCCAACGGATGCAGAGAGCAGCAATGCCTCACTGGCGTCTTTTGAAAGTGTACCTATCATATCATTAGAAGATCTGGCTGCCCACATTAATTGTTGTGTGCAATGAAGAGGGGGCCAAGGGATGCCTGCATAAGTACATCTGCCATACTTTTCTTAAACCAGCGTGATACCATGCCGCGCCGGTTGGCGCCAATGACTATCAAAGCGCCCTCGCCTTCTTTTTTAAGTCGTTCAATAATTTCTTCTTCCGGCTGGCCCCTAAACACTTCGTAAGCTGCCTTGGGATAATGTTTTTTCATAAACTCTTTCATCAGCTTATTATCAGGCAAATGCAAATCGCGGTAATAACCTTTTGCAGAAAGCACCGTGCAAGGCTGCGCCACCATTTCGGGGAAGAGGTAGCTAAAAGTCTTTACAGCATGTACAGAAGAAGGCGCACCATCATAAAGAAATACGATTCTTTCAAT
>DATJGC010000283.1:0-13728 GCA_035495345.1 Chitinophagaceae bacterium
GTACCATGGTACCCACGCGCCATTGAGATCAAAGCCGCGCGAACGGATATCGCCCCGTGCTACCTGGGCAAACACAGTATCCTCATTGGGCACAGCTCCTACATAACCCGTCTTGCGTGCGGCCTGGCAGCGCGCCAGCTCCTGTACAATATAGGTAGTTCGTTCTTTAAATCTATTATCTCCCGTAGAAGCATACATCATGGCACAAGCAGAAAGGTAATGGCCGAGGGTATGACCAGATATGGTTTCCTTCTCCCACCCGCCATATACCTCAGCTTTTACCGGTAGGCCGGCATTGGCATGAAAGCGATGCAGCAAACGATCAGATTCAATTTCCAGCAGGTAGGCAGCATCCAGTTCCATGGCTTTTTTAAATGGTCCACTGGTTATGCGCACATCGCGCAGGTTAAAGCCATACGCTTTTACCGGCACTACAGGCAAGACCTTCATCCGGCTATCGTGTAAGACTGCCAGGTAATTTTGTGCCGTTGCTGCATTCGCCAGCAAGCCCGCTGCGAGCAGCAGAAAGATCTTTTTCATGTTGTACGCTTTTGAATATTACTCAGGGCAACCGCCAGAGAATTGAAGCCTATTTTCCTGCTAGCGGATTGCTTTCTGACACCTTAAAAAGAATTGTCTGGCTGCCGGCCCTTCCATCTGCGGTGAGTCCCTGCACGGTAACTGCATAAGTACCCGGCAAATCAGAACTGTAAAAACTGACCTCCTGTTTACCGTCTTTGCCTGTTTGTAGCTGCGGTGCCCAGTAAAGAACGTTCCTGAAATCGGGCAAACGACTATTAAACGCACTAGTGCTGCCATATTGCGGTGCATAGAACTCCCGTTCCATTTGCAATGTTTTATAATCCAGTACAGTTACACGCCTGTCTAGCTCATAGGCCGGAAGGTCTCCGTTATAGGTAACAAAGTTAACGATGCCCCCAAAAAACATTTTTCCGTAATAATAAATCCTGGCCACTACATCCAGCCTTCTGATTTTTAAAGGATCATAGGCCATCAGTTTATTGATATCAAAGACGGGCATGCCGTCTAGCATCACCAGCGGATCTACATGAAAGAATTCTTTTCTTACCAGGTCAAACACCGGCAGGTAAAACACGCCATCGCGCTTGCGCACGTTTACATAGGGAACATACTCGCGCAAAATCTCTTCCATGGTGGTAAAGCGCACATAATCATCCAGCATATAGGTCTTGTCTGGCGTATGGTAAAAGGGCAGTGTATCAAAGACCGGCAGCAGCATTTGCTGCAGGCGTGCACCGGAAAAACTGTTCTGTACCTGTACAGCGGCAAACTGCTGTTGCAGTTGGCCTGGGTTTACAGGCGCCACCGGCATCAGCGAGGGTTGCTGGCGGGGTGCCGCTTCGCTGTAAGGATTCATCACTTCTACGTGTACGGTGCTGTCTTTCTGCCCCGTAGTTTGCAAAATAATTTCATCGTTGCCATAAAAATGATCCATTTCAAAACTTACCATACCGCTATCATTACTGATATCTGCCTGCACCTGTGTGCGTGTACCCGCCACCGTTACATAGCATTCCACACCCCTGACGGGCAGTCCTGCAGCATTGGTTACGCGACCCCTGATCAGATGGCCCTTAATTTCAGGTGCAAACTGGAAGGCGGGTTTGGTTGACTGCAATACCTGCTCCCAAAGGAAGCGCCGCCAGCCCTGTGTAAGCATAAGGTTATCTGCAGCGCTGCTGGCAAGCGCTGAGTCTGCCGAGAAATACAACGACGGCGACTCAACTAACCCCGGCAGATCAGACAGTAAGAAAAGATATTGTCTTATATCAGCATCATCCGGTTTTGTAAGTGAGTCTACCCGGTAAACCGCCATAGACATATTGGCCGACACTGGGGTTGAGTGTTCATTTGTAGACAATACCTGCAGGGATATCTTTTTACGCTGCTCAAACACCGGCAGGCTGCTGCTAACGTTGATGGCTAGCTGCTGTGCAGGTTTTTTAAAAAACAATCGCTCACAAACCGGCTGGCGCAACTGGTTAAAAATGGTAAAATGGGTGATGCCATCGCCCAGCAGGCTTTTAGAAACCGTAAACTGCGCCCTACCTTCTGAGAGTGTAGTGGTCATTACCGTTTTTATAGACCCACGCGTGTGTGCAAACAGGTACAGCTGGCTATTACTGTTTCCCTTGCTTTGTACAGAGATAGTCAAGGCCTCTCTGGCATCCTCCATTTGCATCACATAACCGTCTGTATAAATGGCCGGCAGGGCCTGCAGCTGGTGACTACTGTCTGGCATTACCACAATGGCTTTGTACACCTGCCCTGCAGCGGGCGTAAGGTAAAAACTGCCCATGCCCAGCGCTTCAGTAGTAAAAGTAGTGATGCTATCGCCCTGTGCATTGGCTACCGTACCATGGCAGGCCACGCCCCTTCCAGCCGCATCCACTGCCTTAAAAGCCACCCTGCTTTGCAAGCCAGCCACCAGGTTTCCGCCTTCCGGAAAAAATTGTATGGTATACCCGTTTGTTAGCAGCGCTGCAGTACCAACAGTTTGCTTGCGCGGATTTACAATGCTGATAGCCTTTTCAAAAAAATAAGCGGCATCCGTATTTTTCATCCAGCTGGTATAAGCGCGGAGTGTATAATTGCCGGCGTTAAAATGGAGTGGCCATTGTAAAGACCCATCTCCCCCGCCTTCCTTTAATGCTATTTTGGTTTGCAGCACCGGCTTTCCGCCCTTGTCTAACACTTCAACATATGCCAGCTTGCTCAACGGCAGCGGGCGGTTAAAAAAAGCGTCGGCAACATACACACGGAACCAACAAATCTCTCCTGCCAGGTAAAAGTTTTTGTCCGTGTGCACAAATAATTTCTCCTGCAGGTGCTGAGACTGGTAGGCGCTAAACTTTTCCTGCAGTTGATTGCTTTCCTGTGCCCGCGCAATACCTGCAACTGCCAGCAATGCCGTGAGGCAGAAAACATGCACAAAGAATTTTGGAAACAAAAACTTTTTCATACCTGATAATTAAGGCCAGTAAGAAGGCTTTACATTGGTGCCGCGCAAAGTGCAGTCTGCACATTCAGGCGATGTAGCCCTGAAAGAAACGATAGCACCAAAAGGCGCCACTTTTACCGGGTCTACAGGCAGCATGCCCAATGCTTTTTTTGAAATACTGTCACTGATATTCTCAATTTCTACGTCAAGACAGCCGGGGTTATAGCCCCAGCCGGGCACTTCACTCGGCTTTATAAAAATTCTTTTTTCACGCACGGGACTGATATTGAAAAAACCAATCACGGGCTCTGCGGCATCTGCCGTATTGTGTATGTTTCCTTTTAGTTCCGAAGGCTGGGGATCGAAAACGGACCCGGTAGACTCCGTATTCTTTTTCATTCTTTCCATAAATTCATAGCCCTCTTTGGTCCATGTGTATTGCCTTAGGTTGATACTGTACAATACGCCAAGTTTTATATCTGATCTCGGTATAAATGCAAGCGGAAGATTTATCTCATCGCGACTTAGTTTAGCGGTTGAAGCAAGATAGATATCCAGTGGATTGTGAAACTGCCAGCAATTAACAATGGATGGATCCGGACCGTACGTACTGGAGTCTTTGTACACCACGCTAAACTGCTGACCCAGCCCAGGCACAACCTTTGTCTGGTATTTTAAGGTAGGATAATAAGTAGATACAATTTGCCAGGTTTCTTCATAATACCATTGGTAGTAAACGCTTTTATTGAGTGGGTCATGGGTGTGTATATACGACTGCAGCCCTTCCGGCTTATAGGTCCAGGAAATGCTGTCGATCGGCGGGTTATTCTTTACCACCACAAAATCAGACATATAGCGGGCACCATTAACCGTAATTATTCTCAATCGGTATTGTAACGCGGGGTTGAGGTTTAGGTCGGTAGCGCTGTACACGCCGTTTGCTTTTTCAGTAAAGTTTTTTACGCTGCTGTCTGAACCCTGCAGGGTAACCTGGGCATTTTTTTCATAGACCATTTTTTTGTTGCTGAACTGCGTAGTTCTGCTAAGCGTAATACTCGCCGGCCCGGTACCGCTGTTTACAATGCCGTCTACCACCAGGTAACCGGTTATGGGTGTCTGAATGGGAGAATCATATTTTTCTTTGCAGGCCGCTAACAGCAGCAGGCATATAACAGGGAATAGTAGTCGCTTTTTTTGTACCATCAAAAGCTGATATTAAAATTTATAAATGGTATGGCACTGCCAAAAATGGACAGCTTGTAACCGTTGATGACCCCGTTCTCCGTTACATAATACACTGAATAAGGATTCTTGCGGCCAGTGAGATTATACACGCCCACTGTCCATGAATTATGTGTTTTCTGGTGCACCTTATGGTTACCATCAATATTCATGGAAAAATCGGTTCTGAAATAATCCGGTATTCGGTAGGCATTGCGATCCGCATACAGAGTGCGCTGCGCACCACCGTAATAGAAAACACCCACCGGCAATGTAATGGGCCGCCCGGTGCTATAGGTGGCATTGAGTGAAAGGCTGAAACGATGCGTTACCCGGTAATTACTGATGACGGTTATATCATGAGGCTTGTCGTAATTGGCAGGGTAATACAACCCCTTATTGATGATTTCACCGGAAGCAGGATCATCCATTTTAAGCAGTATCCTAGACCATGTATAGCTAATCCATCCATTAAGCTTGCCCGTTAGTTTTTTCAGCATTAGTTCTACGCCATAGGCTTTGCCCTGCGTACCAATGACATCTGTTTCTATATGATGATTCATCACCAGCACTGCACCGCTCTTATAATCCAGGTAGTTCTTTATCTTCTTGTAATATACTTCGGCAGAAAGCTCTACGGTATTCGACTTAAAGTTTTTATACAACCCCAGTGATACCTGCTCACCAAACTGCGGCTTTATATTAGGATCGCTGAGTTTCCAGATATCGGTGGGGGCCATGGCCGTGGTGTTGGACAATACATGTATGTACTGGCGTTGCGTATTATAACCCGCTTTTACGGAGAAACTGTCTGTAAATGCATACCGGAGCGATAAACGGACCTCAGGCCCACCATAAGTCTTTACAAATTTTCCTTTGCCATAGGGTGTTACAGACAACATATTGCCTTCAGTTCTTGGCAGGCCGGGTGCATAATTATTTACATTCTGCGGACCCAGCACATTGAAAAGAGAGTAACGGAGGCCGGCATCTACAGAAAATGCGTTGGTAATAGTATACCTGTCGCTCAGGTATAGGGCAGACTCCAGCGCCTGCTCGGTGGCTATCTGGTCTGGCACCACCAGCGAGGTCTTGCCTACCGGCTGGTACATACCCGGATGCAGGCGGTAGTAAATGCTATTCAGGCCGGCTTCCACCGTATGCTTATTGCTCAGGTAATAATTGAAATGAAGTTTCAGGTAAGACTGATTAATATCGAACCCTAATTTATAGGCATTTAATGGCAACTGCTCGCTTGAAATATTGTAATTATAGCGGTCATACCCAGCCGTAAGCAGGCTGTTCACCTTATTGTTGAAAATATGCTTCCATTTTACAGAGACATTGGCGTTGCCATAACGGTAAGCCGTATCACTGTTGAGGTTAAACTGGTCTCGGCTGATATACCCTGTGAGGTACAGGGTATTTTTTTTATTGAATTCATGGCTCACATTCAGGTTTACATCATAAAAAGAAGCCTTGCTTTTTTTGTATTGGTCTGGCAACAGGTTCAGTAACCAGTTGGCATAGGTAGTTCGTCCGCCAATGATAAAAGACGACTTATCTTTTATAAGTGGCCCTTCTACATCCAGCCTGCTGGTAAGCAGGCCGATGCCTGCGGAACCGGTAATGTTTTTCTTGTTGCCTTCCCTGCTGTTGATGTTCAGCACGGAGGAAAGACGGCCGCCATAACGCGCGGGTATACTGCTTTTGTAGAGTTCAACATCCTTTACCACTTCCGGGTTGAAGGCAGAGAACATACCAAAGAAATGCGAAGGGTTGTAAATAGTGGCATCATTAAAAAGGATGAGGTTTTGATCTGCGGAACCACCGCGTACATTGAGACCGGTACTGGATTCACCTACTGTTTTAACACCGGGGAGCGTGGTTACCACGCGTAACACATCTGCCTCGCCAAATACCACGGGCACCTGTTTAATGGTTTTGATATCTATTTTCTGCAGCCCCATCTGTGTGCTCTTTACATTACTCAGCTTTTGCGCTGCAATGATTACACGTTTCAATGTGATGACAGTACCCTGCATGTCTATATTCATTTTGCCATCACTGTACAAGACTATTTGCCGGCGTGTATCGCGCATGCTGATGCTCTGTATGTTCATGGTATGCCTGCCGCGGGGTAATGAAAGCGAGTAGTAGCCGTATTGATCTGTGGTGCCGCCAATTCTTGGTTTGTCAATAAATACCGATGCACCTACCACGGGCTCGCCCGTTTTGGCATCACGCACATAGCCTGCCACCGTTACCACCGGTGGCGGATTGGTCAGGCGCTTATCACCAATTTCGTAAAGTTTGTTTTCTACCAATGCTTTTTGCGGAAATGAAATTTCATCAGAATCATTGACCAAATTGTTACCAGCCACCGGCGCCGCATTACTTACGGCCTGCTTACCGGCCAGGTAAGCTTCAGGCAATTGCAATCTTAGTGCATAGCCCTTGGTAATAAAGATATGGCCGGCTGCGTCCATGGTATAGAATAAGCCTGCCTGTGCCAGCGCCTCGTCCAGCACCTTCTGCAAGGGCTGCGCATTGGCGGTAATACTGATGCTCACGCTGTCTATCCTGCTGCTGTCAAAATAAAATCTTACCGGTGCCTGCTTTTCAATGGCCAGTGCCAGTTGTTCCAGGCTGGCCTGCTGCAGGGAGACTGTAATCAGTGCAGCGCTATCCTTTTGTGCAAACGCGGGCATGTAGCAGCACAGGCTTGCAACACACAATAGTATCAGGCAGCGTTGTTTCATGTTAGTTGGTTAGCTGGTCGTAATAGGCCGTAAGCCGGGTGAGCATCGTATCCCTGTCTTTCCGGTAGTTCAGTTTGTTCTTTTTTGCAAACTGCCGCAGCTCTTTTCGCTTGTCAGCAAACACGGTGTTAATGCTGTTCTTGCTTTTTATGGCCTGGTATACGCCGTCTTTTTCAATGTAATAGTAGGTTTGCGTTTCAATAAAGCGCAGCAGTGCACCGGTGGTAACGTCTTCGCGGATGGTTTTTTCTTCTCTTTTCAGCAACTTCACTTTTCCATTGTACAATACATTATAGAAACCCGTACGTACCAGTACGGGGTTGAGGCTGTCTTTAACAACGCGCACAAACTGGTTATCATATACTGTAAATGCCGTAATCCGCGGGTTCAGCAATTGAATAAGCCTGGAAGTATCGTGCACAATAATTACTTCCTGTACCTCGTCGTACTGAAGCATAACATTTTCATAGTACACATCATCATAGGTAACGCTGCCGCTGCCAGGTGCTTTGTCTTTAAAAAAGGGATGGCCATTCTCTGCAAAACTGAAGGGAAACTGTGCATACTGGCAGCCGTTGTACAAGCCAGACTGGGCGCCGGTGGCAACATGGTACAAATGCATTGCATTGTACACTGCAGTGCGGTACATCGTACTGTCTGCAGCGGTGGTTTGCGCCTGTAATGCAAAAGCAGGAAAGGCAAGGCAGCCAGCCATGATACAGTGTGTAAAAAAACGGTGAAGCCTCATGCAGTTATTTGTTGGCGCTGGTGAGCAGGCAATGTTTTGTAATCAAATATACTTCTTAGCACATCGCAAAAAACAGCCCTGGCATTAAATATGGATTTTACCTGTAAACCACCAGGCAAAACTTACTGACAGCTATTCTGCATACTGTATCTGCTTTGTGCCCTGGTTTAATTATTTTTTAATGCACCTTTCCCAGGCAGCCTTATGTTAGTGTAGAAAATACACTTTATTTTTTTACAACCTGGAGTTCTTATTTTAAGGAAGGCTGTAAAAACGCCAGCTGCTTTCATAAGCCGGCTGCAGCGGCTGGTTGGTGAGAATATTGCGAAGCATTTCTATCGGCATGCTGTTTTGCTGCAGGAAGGCATCATGAAATTGTTTTACGGTCATTTTTTTGCTGTCTACCAGTTCTTTCCTCAGCGCCATTATTTGCAAGCCGCCAATCATATAACCTACCTGGTACAGGGGTCCGTAGTTGCCGGTAAAAGATCTGCGCACTTCTCCTTCTGCGTTTGCTTTCTCGTGGTTTACCCGGTCTATAAGAAAATCTATGCATTGCTGCGGGCTCCACTTGCCCATATGATAGTTTAAAGAAAAGATAATGCGGGCACAACGGTGCATCCGCCAGTACAACATGCCAATGCGGTCTTCTGGGGTAACGGAGAAGCCTTCGTTCCAAAGCGCAAATTCCCAGTACAGGGCCCAGCCTTCCGTCCAGAAGGGCGTAAAATAATGGCGATAGGTATTTACATGCTCATTCATGAATTGCTGCAGGTAGTGGCCGGCAATCAGTTCATGGTGAACGGTGGCATGAGAAAAATGCGGGTTATTGCCACGCATGCTCATCATGCGCGCGTCATAGTCCATGGTATTGGTGGGATAAGAAACGGCAAATTCTTCACCGCCATAAAAGAAAGGTGTTATCAGCTGCTGGCGGGGGCTCATCATGGCAATGCGCCAGGTTTCTTCTGCCAAGGGCGGTATGGTAATAAGGTCCTTCTCCTTTAGAAATGCAATGGCTTCATTGTACAGCTTTACCATGGCAGCGGGCTGTTCACCGGCCGGCACATAGCTTTGTTTTACTTTTTCCATGGCCGCCTTCCAGTTGTTGCCAAAGCCCATATCGTTGCTGGCACGCAGCATTTCTTTATCGCACCAGGCAAACTCTTTATTGGCAATGGCAATCAGTTCTTCCGGTGTATAAGGTATCATTTCATATTTCAACTGCCGTACAATTTCATCCCTGCCAATTGGAAAACCGACAATACCGCTGGAATCTTTATTGGGCGCATTTTTATCTGCACTCATTCTAAAAGCCTGGGCGTACTGTGCCAGTGCGCTGTCCATTTTACGATAGGTATCCGGCACCCACCAGGTAAACAACGGATCATATGCATTGTAAAAAGTAAAGACATTTTTGGCTGCCGCCTGCAGCCCGCGGATGATGATGCCTGCACGCCGGCTATTGCTGACCGTTATATTCTTTTCCTGCGCAAGCTTGTTCTGCAGCTGCTGCAATTGTTTTGTAATAAAAAAGAAATTAGCCGCCACGTTCTTACTGTCTACCATGCCGCCGCGCCGCCTTATTTTTTCCAGGGCATAAATAGTATCTGCAAACGGAAACCAGCTTTGTACGGCTGTATACTCCTTTTCTTCTGCGGCTGCCTGGTGTATACCTTCCTGCAGGTCTCTTTTAAACAGGATATAATCTGCCTTGCAACCCTGGGTGAGTGATGCAAAACTTATATTGTTTAACCTCGCCAGATAATCTTGCTGTAGCTTTTTATAGCGCTCCCTTATTTCAGGCGATCCCTCAGCCACATACACCCTGTCGAGCGCCATCACATCTGCATAGTAATTCTGCATGATATTGGGCATATCATTACAGGGCACATAGGCTGTATTCATTTGTGCCGCTGCCGGCGTAATAATTAGTAACAACAATGCCAGCCGGAGAATGAGCATTTTCATATTGTGCGTTTAAAATTTTGTGCTGCCTGAAAAATGAATGAGATAATTACCGCGCAATGCCATGCTATTTGAGCATGGCTTACAATACCTGGAAGCCAAATGCATAAGGATCATCTTCCTCGTCTATGCTAATGGTGTTGTAACCAAATATCCTTGCCCATCCTTCAATACCCGGGCGGATGGCGGTAATGCCGTTTCCAAAAGCGTTGGGCAATTCTTCTTCAATGGTGCCGGTAAAAGTGGAGCCGATAATGCTTTCATGAATAAAGGCATCGCCCTTTTTTAATTTACCCTTGGCATACCATTGCGCCATGCGGGCGGAAGTGCCGGTACCGCAGGGACTTCTGTCGATGGCCTTATCGCCATAAAATACCGCGTTGCGTGCGGTAGATGCCGGGTTCATAACGGCACCGGTCCATAAAATATGAGAGCAACCGCGAATGGTAGCATCCAGCGGATGCACAAATTCATATTGCCGGTTGATATTGTTGCGCAGAGCTCTTGCCCAGGCAATGAGCGCATCTGCTGAATAGTGTTCAATGCCTGCAAAGTTTTTTTGCACGTCTACAATAGCATAAAAATTGCCGCCATAGGCAACATCTATTACCAGTTCTCCAAGGCCGGGGCAGTCTGCAGTAATGGCCTCGGCTGCCAGGTAAGATGCCACATTGGTGAGCTTTACTGAACGCACTTTCTTTCCTTCCTGGCGGTAGCTGATATGTACAAGCCCGGCCGGTGCTTCCATACGTACGGTACCGGGCAATTTTGGGGTAATCAATCCTTCTTCAATGGCAATGGTAATGGTGCCAATGGTACCGTGGCCGCACATGGGCAGGCAGCCGCTGGTTTCTATAAACAGCACGGCCACATCATTGGCAGGGTCATGCGGCGGGTAAAGAATACTCCCGCTCATCATATCATGGCCGCGGGGCTCAAACATGAGGCCCCGGCGTATCCAATCATAAGAACGCAGAAAATGCTGCCGCTTTTCACTCATGGTATTGCCCTGCAGCAGCGGACCTCCACCCGCTACCAGCCTCACCGGGTTACCGCAGGTATGCGCATCAATACAAAAAAACTTTTTAGAGAGCATATGGTCGGTTAACTGGGGTGGAACTAACGGTTATCTACAAGTGAAAAAATAAATGCGGGCCAACTACACCAGTGCGGCTGTTTTTTTGTGCGCCGCCATGATGGTATCCGGCAAACTGGGCCGCGTGGCAATAGCTTTCTGTATGGTGGCCAGCACCCGCTTTCTTTCATCGCCCTCAATCACCAGCCTGGGGGCACGTACATATTCTGTACCCAGCCCGGTTTGTGCCGCCGCCAGTTTTATGTATTGTACCAGCTTGGGATGTATGTCCAGCTCCAACACGGGCAGAAACCAGCGATAGATCTCTAATGCCTCTGCATACCTGCCTGCCTTCATTAACCGGAACACGGCCACCGTTTCTGCAGGAAAAGCATCTACCAGTCCGCCCACCCAGCCATCTGCACCCAGGGCCAGTTCTTCCAGTGCCAGGGTGTCTACACCACAGAGTATTTTATACCGGTCTCCAAAGGCGTTTTTTAAACGCGTAACATTAGATACATCACGCGTGGATTCTTTGATGGATTCAATGGTTTTTATTTTTGCCAGTTCTTCAAACATGGCAATGGTCACTTCAATCTTATAATCATAAGGATTGTTATAGATCATGATGGGCAGGGCCGTGCTGGCAGCAATGCTGGTAAAATATTGCACTGTTTCGCGGTCGTCTGCCTTGTAACGCATGGGAGGTAAAATCATGAGGCCATCTGCACCGTTGGCTTCTGCATTTTGCGCCACCGCAATGGCCGCACGCGTAGACTGTTCAGCCACCGTAACAATGGCGGGCACCTGCCGGTTCATGGTTTTTTTACAGTGCTGCAGCAGTGCTGTTTTTTCTTCATTCAGCAGCGTACTTGCCTCCCCCAGCGAGCCGCCCATTACCACGCCATCTATGCCGGCATCCAACTGTGCATTCAGGTTATGCGTGAACATCTCAAAGTCTATGCTGTCGTCTGCTTTAAAAGGAGTAAGCATTGCAGGGTATACACCCAGCCATTGTGGAGTTGCCATAAAAATGTAGATTGGTTCTTACAAAATTAATCTTACCCGGGCTTTTACCGGCTACCTAAAATAGCTGATTATTTACAGATATTAACCTCTTGTATGCCCGTTGTACCATTAATAGCTCTAGGCCTTGCAGGTAAAAAAACAATCCTGGCCCCTGTTGAATATGCGGCGCCACGCCTACCTTTGCCCCCAAAATATTTCTTACTCATAAAATCTTTTACATGAAATTGACTGTTGTAGGTGCCGGTGCCGTAGGTGCTACCTGCGCCGATAATATTGCCCGCAAAGAACTGGCAGAAGAACTGGTGCTATTAGACATCAAGGAAGGCATTGCAGAAGGCAAGGCACAGGATATGATGCAGACCGCAGCGCTGCTGGGCTTCGACACACGTATTGTGGGCAGTACCAATGATTACAGCAAGACTGCCGGCAGTGATGTGGTGGTTATCACTTCCGGTCTGCCGCGTAAACCGGGCATGACAAGAGAAGAACTGATTGGCACCAATGCTGGCATTGTAAAAAGCGTTACCGAGAACATCCTGAAATATTCGCCTGATACCATCATCATTGTGGTGAGCAACCCAATGGATACCATGACTTACCTTACCCTTACCACCTCAGGCATCCCAAAAAATAAAATCATTGGCATGGGCGGAACGCTTGACAGCGCCCGCTTTAAATACCAGCTAAGCAAACACCTGGGCTGCAGCCCCGGTGACCTTAACGCCGTAGTAATTGGCGGCCATGGAGACACTACTATGATTCCGCTGATCAGGCTGGCCACCTGGAACAGCATCCCGGTAACCAATTTCCTCAGCAAAGAACAGCAACAACAGATTGTGGCGGATACCATGGTGGGCGGCGCTACCCTCACCAAACTCATTGGCACCTCCGCCTGGTATGCACCCGGTGCCGCCAGTGCCGCATTGGTAGAAAGCATTGTGCGTGATGAGAAGAAACTGTTTACCAGCTGCGTGGCACTCAACGGTGAATACGGCCAGCAGGATATCTGCCTGGGTGTACCGGTAACCATTGGCAAAAACGGTTGGGAAAAAATCCTTGAAGTAGAGCTCAATGACGCAGAAAAAGCGGAGTTCAGCAAAAGCGCAGCCGCTGTAAGAAGCATGAATGATGTGCTGAAGAGCCTTTAAGCAATCTTTAATCTATTCCACCAGCCCCGGCCCTGCAAAGGCCGGGGCTTTTTATGCCGTTTATGCCAGGCGGGACCCTATTCAAGGCAGATTACACTTGCAAAATAAAAACGCTTTAATGCTTCCTAATCCAAGATTCAATTTCTATTTTTGTTGACAGCGCTAGCTAACTGTCAGATTACCACAGTATTCAATGAAATTCTTTCCAGTCTTTTGATAAGCCCTCTGTTGCTTCAATCATTTAAACCACATTATGGGAAAGATTTTTACTGTTACTGCACTGCTATTATTGGGTGCGCTCTGCAGCGTTGCGCAAAATTTTGACGAGCGCCACAACCCCAGCTACGATGTTAACCTCAGCCCCCAGCATAACGCCCTGATTCATCCAGACCGTAACAGCACCATTAACCCACGGCTTAACTGGAATATCAACCCTTATAAGAACGGACTCATCAACCCGGACAAAATCACCAGCATCAACCCCAAATCAAACAGCGCCGTCAACCCCCTGCAAAACCAGGAAATGAACCCGATGTACTCGGTGTATATGTCGCCCAAGTACGAGAACTGGCACGGCATGTACCTGTTCGACAGCAGCAATAGCCTGGCAGGATATGTTACCCAATACAGCCAGGACCTGCTCATTCAATTCAATAAAGAATCTGTGTGGACTTATTTTTATGTACGCACCGCCAAGGGAACCTATAACCAGTTCAATTTGGATGCACAATGGACGGGCAGTTTCCTTTGCTTTGATTCTATGAGCGGGTTCAACCTCTTTGATAAACAATGCG
>DATJGC010000284.1:0-13491 GCA_035495345.1 Chitinophagaceae bacterium
AAAGTAAAATTCAAAATTCAAAATTCAAAATTCAAAAGGCTTTTGCTATGATGGTTTCACGCGGCGGCAAGGCGGGGCGGCGGGCGCAGCTAAATGAAATCTCTTTTTCTCTTTCCCTTCTTAGCCCCCAACTCTGTTAGCTCCGCTGGCCCTGTGCGAAAAATTAAAATTTAAAATTCAAAAGTAAAAAGTCAAAGGCTTTTGCTATGCTGGTTTCACGCGGCGGTACGTCGGGGCAGCGGGCGCAGCAAAATGAAATCTCTTTTTCTCTTTCCCCTCTTAGCCCCCAACTCTGTTAGCTCCGCTAGCTCTGCGCGAAAAAATGAAATCTAAGCGAAAGCCCTTTTCTCTTTCTCTCTTAGCACTCTCTTAGCCCCTCTTAGCCCCCTAATTAACCTTTATAATCTTCTTCACCATAACATTATTGCCCATTACAATGCGCACCATGTAAGCACCGGCCGCATACCGGCTAATATCCAGTGAATAATAATTCAGTTGACCGGCAGGAAGAACTTCTGCTACTTTCTGTCCGCTCATACTAAAGATGGCAATGCTTTTTACATCTGTTGGCTGCGGATAAAACTGAACGATGACTGGTCCGCGGGTAGGACTGGGTGTTACCAGCAGGCCACGACTTTTCAGGTTAGGATTTACAGAGACGCTGCGCAGGTTGATATCATCCAGGTAAACATTGTTTTCAGTGCCGGTGGTATTGCGGAAAGCCAACAAGAGGTTGCCTGCGCCAATGTAATTGCTGATATTGATAGAATCTTTTCTCCATTCGGCGGCCGTAGGCACAAAGGAAGAAGTGATAGCATCCGTACGCGTTACCAGCGTGCTACCCCATTTCTTATACAGGCTGGTATAGGTTTTACCACAGTCTGTACTGGCCAGCACCTCCAATGTATCCCACACATTATTGGGTGTATTAACGGCCGTGTAAGTAGCCGCCGATACCTGGAAGGAGAAGAACGCAGAATCCAGTCCGGCAGGCAGGTTTACGTTTGGTAAACGGAGATAATCCTGTTGCCCCGTAACGGTGTAATTGAAGTTATTAATGCTTACACTACTGTTACCTGTTTTTGCAACACCGTTTGCCTTTTGCCAGGTAATGCCATTGTCTGCATTTACAATATCCCAACCCGGAGGCGGAAATACATTGCCTTCAAAACTTTCTGTAACGGAACTCACCGGCGGATAATATTGAAAGGCAATGCTGAGGGTATCATTGATAGTATTCTGGTCTGCGTTGTTGTTGGGGTTAGACAGGGTTACTTTCAGCACGTGGTTGCCGGCGCCCACATTTACAGCTGCCACGGTAATATCTGTAGTGGCCAGTGCGGCAAGGTTACCGGTCCAGTTATAGGTTACCGGGTTGCCATTGTCTATTACGGTAGTCACCACTAATGAAGTAAGGGTTTGCGTACCGCGGTTGCGGATGGTAATAGAAGGCAGCAGGTTATTGCTGCAAATGCGTTGGCCGGGCTGGTTGATAGAACGCAACTGTGCATCATAGTTATACAATACCGGTGGCTGGCAACCGGAAGATACCAGCAGGGATGGCCGGAAGGCGGTCAGTGCAGCTTCCATGCGGTCTACCTGTTGCGTAGTAAACATTACCAGGCACTCATCATAGGTATAGTCCATATAATTCTGGTACATGATGCCATTGCCGGAAGTGGTACAGTTGTCTGTGCGTATGCCAGTCGGGCAAACGGTATTGGAGTTGCCCTGGTTGGGCGTATCGTCAACAAAATCGGTGCCGCTGCAGGTGCCGCTATCGTCTCCCCAGATATGATAGAGATTAAAGTAGTGACCTGTTTCATGCGTAAGTGTTTTGCCGCCGTTGTAGGTTGGATAAGCACCGCCGGGCAATGCGCGGTAATCTACCACCACACCCTGTTCGTTATCATTGCTGCCGCCGGGGAAGGTGCCATACCCCAGAATGCCGTTGGCCAGCGGGCAGATCCATACATTAAAATAGCTGGAGGGGTCCCAGGCGTCTGCACCACCGGTGGCTACATGTTTTACGCCGTCGTCTGTATTTTGAAAAGAAGTTTTGCTGGTGCTGATACGTTCAATGCCGTTGGTAGGTTCGCCCGCGGGTGTTTGCCTGGCCAGGCAGAACTGGATGCCTGATTTTCCAAACAGGGGTTTAAAATAAGACGGAATTTTTACAGAGTCGCCATTAGCGCCAGCATAGTCTTTGTTAAGCGTATCCAGCTGTGCCTGTAACTGTGCATCTGTAACAATGGCGGGGTTGGTAAGTACTATATGAAAGACAACGGGCACCGTAAGTATGGTGCGGTTGCCATTGGCAAGGCCATTTAAACGTGCAATGCCCTGCCTGATGGCGTTGTTAAACCTGGTGCGCTCAGCCTCAAATTTTTTGCGCAGGGCGGGGTTGGCCTGCAATTTTATATCGAGCGTTTGCATGGTAGCGCATTGTTCAGGGGCAATCCTGCTATCTGCCTGGCTGTACAACAGCATTGAACACAGCGCAGCAACTAACAGCAGGCAAAGGGGCTTCAGACATTTCATAGATCATTCTTATTAAAATCATTTACTGGCAGCAATGTGTTCTTTTACAATCAATGGCAGCAGTGAATAGGCGGCGAGCCAAAAAGTAGTTTTGAGTTGCCGGTGTTGCTGGTTGCTGACCGGCCAACGGCACTGGGTTACAGGGAATACCCGGATGCGCCGTTTTTACCAGTACGATGTATAAGGGATATTTGTTGGGTATTAAAAGTCTTTTTACAATTTATCGTCCCTGCTTCCAGGCTTCATAGTAACGAAGGCATGGCATCGTTTCATTCTTTTTATCCGCTGCCTGCACCAACGTTCACTGCTGCCTCAAATATACGGCATCCATGGCGTGGGGGCCGGCAATCGCCCAATAAAAAATATCCAAAGACCCCCCGTTTGAATCCTGCCGCCCACTGCTATAGGTATCTACGTAATTTTTTGAAAAAGCAGTTGTCCTTACTCCTCCCAGAGGGCTATGGCTGGCGTTCCTGCTTAAAATTATGTTGCGTGCAGTGCATCCAAAAAAAATATAGACCAAGCCCGCAAAAGTATCGGGGAACAATAAAGGCGCAGATGGATGGCTGCAAGCCAGATACCACGAATGATCCACAACGCTGATTAATTATATGTGCTACTGCCTAATTTTGGCAAATGACAAATGGTAAATGGATGGGTACCCTGCTGATTTCTGTACTGGCACTGGCCGGGGCCTGCAGCGGTACCCGGAAAGCAACTGCTGGTACCCCCGCGCCTGCTGGCATAACAGACAGCGCGCAGCTGATGACAGACGATAGCCTGCTGACTGCCTTGCTCGCCTCTCGCCCCGCATTTTTTGCTGATGTAGTACAACGCCGAAAGTCATTCAAGCTGCAGATCATTTACACGGAAATTAACCGCAATGCGCGCAATGAGCCCAGCTTCACAAGACATTATTTCAACCTGTCAGACAGCCAGTATTTTTACCCCGCTTCCACGGTAAAGATGCCGGTGGCGCTTTTGTCGCTGGAGGTATTGAATGAGCTAAAGCTGCCCATGGTAGACAAAAACGCCTCTTTGATCACAGGCGCGGCCTACAATAAACAGACACCGGTATTTAATGATCCCAGCGCAGCAGATGGCCGGCCCAGCGTGGCGCAATATGTTAAGAAGATATTTTTGGTGAGCGATAATGATGCGTTTAACCGACTCTATGAATTGCTGGGCCAGCAAAAAATAAATGCCAGGCTGCATGCCATGGGCTATACAGATGCACAACTGCTGCACAGGTTAGAGATTAGCATGACGCCCGATGAAAACCGGCATACCAACCCGGTGAGCCTGTATGATACCAGCGGCCGGCTGCGTTACCAGCAGCCAATGCTAATAAACCAGGCGCAGTATGATCTGCGGCAAGATTCTGCAGGCCATGCATATTATAGCAGGGGCGAACTGGTGCCACACGCAATGGATTTTTCTCTCAAGAACCGCATTTCATTAAAAGATCTTACGGATATCTTGCAGGCAACTTTATTTCCTTTGTCAGTTCCCGCGCGGCAACGTTTTAATCTTACAGACAGCGACTACCTTTTTCTTAAAAAATATATGTCTGAATGGCCAACCGAATCTTTATACCCGCCCTATAGTGCAGACACTGCTTCATACTGGCCCACCTATTGTAAATTCCTGTTATTTGGTTCGGCCAAAGGACCGGTGCCATCAAACATACGTATATTTAATAAGGTGGGTGATGCATACGGCTTTCTTACCGATGTGGCATACATTGTGGACTTTGATAAAAAAATTGAGTTCATGTTAAGTGCCAGAATCTATTGCAACGCAGATGAAGTATTGAATGATGATAGGTATGATTACGATACCGTGGGCTTCCCCTTTATGAAAGAGCTGGGCCAACTGATCTATGATTATGAAGCAAAGCGGCCACGCAAAGTATTGCCTGATCTTTCCGCATTTGTTATGAGTTATGATAAATAAGTCCTGGTCACTATGAAGAAATTATTATTGGTTGTGTTACTGGCGGTAGCAGTAGTGGCATGCAAGAAAACAAATAATGTAAGCGCCAGCATCCTCGTATACAACGCCAGCTGGAGTGCCAATGGAATTACCATGGCGTTGAACGGAACACCCATCATTGCCCAGCCCATTGCACAAGGCAGCAGCTCCGGCACCGCAGATTCACCGTATATAAAAATACCCGCCGGTACCAACAATATTACGGTAAACACTGGCAGCAGTGTATTGGTTGATAAAAATGTGTACGCCTCAGCCGCCTTTGGCAATAGCTTTATTTTGTTTGATACCAGCGTGCAGCAGCGGCCCACCCGCATCTTGCAACTCAGCGATGATCTCAGCCTGCCCGATACCTTTCGTATAAAATACCGTGTATTGAACCTGGTGCCTGACACTGCCGTTAAGGTGGATATCTTGCTGGTGAACGGCAGCACAGACAGTTTGCCGCTGGTTACCAACGGAAGTTTTGCAGGCAATACGGTTAGCGCAAGTACGCTGCAGTCATTTACCGCCGTACCGTACCATGGAGAGAACTACAGCATCAAAATAAAAAAAGCCGGAACAGGAGAATTGTATACCACGCTCAATTATCCCTTTTCTATACAGGGTATTTACAGTATTATCTTTTCAGGACTGCCAGCCGGTAATGCAGGTGCTGGCCTTAAACTGACTGTACTCCGTCACCCCGCCAGCTAGGCCTTACCATTTTGCTATCATCTGACATTACGTTGTGTGCTATGGCTTAATGATGAGTGTAGAAGGCGTTTGTGGTAACCATGGACTGCGTGTTTCTATGGCCTTTCGCCAGCTGTCGAGGCTAATCAGCATCAGGTCCTGGCTGCCCATGAATTCTTTGCTGATGTTTTCCTCATTGTACAAAACGATATGCTGCGGCGCCATTTGTTCAATAGAGCGGATAGCAGCCCGCATCTCCGGGTTTTGTTGTATAACGCCCGTACTGTCTACTATGGCAATGCGGGTATTGTGATTGTGAATCAGCTTCTGCGCATAAATAAAAAGAAAACTGTCACTGATGGAAAATACCGGTATAAATACATTTTCAATTTTGCCGGGTGCTTTATCTATATAGATGCCTACGGGCAGCTTGGTGTTTTTAATGATGCTGCGCGTGCGTTCGTCAAAAAAAGAATTTTCAAATAATCTTTCTTTACCGGTAATGGTATCATACAATCTTTCAGGATTAATGAACTTGGTGGTAACGCCCAGTATCTTCCCCAGCAGCGTGCCTTCAAAAACAGAACGGCCCACACCAATCAGCAGCAGATCATAATGCCCGTTATTAGCGGTGCTGCTAATTTCATTGTCTATCTGCAAAGAAGGTTTAAAGAGGGTGGTGAGGGGAAGGTTCAGTTTCTTTGCCTCTTTTACCACCGGGCCAAAACTATCCCGCTCATATTCTTCCTGGTTAAACTGGTTCAGCTCATTGCTGGGCGAGAGATGCATCATGGTAATATTGGTGCTGCTCACCGGTTTTCGTACAAGGGTATTTGCCAATCGTAATAAAGCCACGCCCTTTTGCGCACTGCTGAAAGATACCAGCACATTGTATTGCGATGCCTGTTCCGGCGCAACAGGCGCAGCTAGGGTTTTCTTATCACCCAGGAACCGGTTGATAAGATCAAGCGCAGGCCCGGTCATAAACGTAGTTATCAATGCCATTAAAACCAGCATGGCAAATATTTCCGGACTCAGCACGCCCAAATCATACCCGATATTCAGTACCACCAGTTCCATAAGTCCACGGGTATTCATGAGTGCGCCAATAGAAAGACTGTCTCTCCATGATTGCCCCACAAATTTTGCGGCCAGCGTACTGCCTAAAAATTTGCCGGTAACCGCAACAGCAATAATCAGCCCGCAGATCTTCCAGAGTTGTCCATCATTCAGCAAGCCAATTTGTGTTCTAAGGCCGGTAAATACAAAGAACAGCGGCAGCAACAATACCAGTGCAAGGTCTTCTACCTTTTCAATAAAGATGCTTCTGAAGTTTGCATTCGCCGGCATGATAACGCCCGCCAGGAAGGCCCCAAACAATGCATGAATGCCAATGACCTCGGTAGCATAAGAAGATAATAAGAGCGTAATAAAAAAGACCGCTACCACCGGTTTGCTAAAGGATTCTTTGTTAGAATATTTTTCACCGAGTCTTTTGAGAAAAGGCTGCACTACTTTAAGCATCAGGAACACATAGGCAGCTGCCATTAGAATGGTGTACAGCGCACTTACCACCGTGCCCGCTTTTACCACGGCAATCACTGCAGCCAGCAGGCACCAGGCCGTAATATCATCTGCAGCGGCGCAGGTAATGGCAATGGTGCCGAGGCGGGTTTTTGATAAGCCTCGTTCCTGCACAATTCTTGCCAGCACCGGGAAGGCAGTTACACTCATGGAAATACCCATGAAGAGAGAGAACGATAAAAATTTTACGTTAGCGGGTGCAAACTGCGCGTAAATAAAATACGCAAGTGTTATACCCAGCGCAAAGGGGAAGATAATACTGGCATGACTGATAACCACTGCGTCCCTGGCCTTGTTGCGAAGCACCTTCAGATCAAGCTCCATGCCTACCACAAACATAAACAGTATAAGTCCAATCTGGCTGAGGAACTGCAGGTTGCCCAGTGATTTGGCAGGGAACAGGAAGGCGGAGACATTGGGCAGAAACCTGCCGGCAAAGGAAGGCCCCAGCAAAATACCTGCAATAATTTCTCCGATAACACTGGGCTGTCCTATCTTTTTAAAGAAGATACCAAGCACCCTGGCCACCAGTATGATGGTAATGATTTGTAAAAGCAATAAGGCCAGCGGATGTGTAATATTCTGCAAAAAGGTTTCTGTAAACTGGTGCCAGTTGGAGGCAGCAATCTGCGGTACAAACTTTGACACCTTCCCCGGTTCAAGCCCCAGGCCTTTGTGAAGTATAAACCAAATCAAGGCAGAAAAGCCTGCAATGGTGATTACATAAAAAAGCCCGTTCCTGTACCGCTTCATAATTTGCTTTGCGCAAACTTAATATTTATATGCTTTCAAAACCAGTGATAAAATGTTGCCGGCAACCATTTAACGGCATGATCATCATAGCGCTGCTAAGATAAGGCACAAAAAAAATCCTGTCTGTTTGCAGCAGACAGGATCAGGTGAGCAATATAAATTATCAGGCCAGGGCCTTATTGACAAGTTCTGCGGCTTCACTCAGTACAATGGCAGATTTTACTTTGAGTCCGCTTTCATCAATCAGTTTTTTTGCTTCAGCAGCATTGGTACCCTGCAGTCTTACAATGATGGGCACTGTAATATTGCCCATGCTCTTATAAGCATCAATAACACCCTGTGCAACACGATCACAACGTACGATGCCTCCAAAAATATTGATCAGAATGGCTTTTACCTTGGGATCTTTTAAAATGATGCGGAAGCCGGCTTCCACGGTTTGTGCATTGGCAGTACCACCAACATCAAGAAAGTTGGCAGGTTCTCCACCGCTTAGTTTTATCATATCCATGGTGGCCATGGCCAGTCCGGCGCCGTTTACCATACAGCCCACGTTGCCATCGAGCTTTACAAAGTTCAGGTTGTATTTGCCTGCTTCAACTTCTGTAGGGTCTTCCTCGCTGATATCGCGCAGTGCTTCCAGCTCGGGGTGGCGCATCATGGCATTATCGTCAAGGTTCATCTTGCAGTCTACCGCAATGATTTTTTCATCGCTGGTTTTAAACAGCGGGTTAATCTCCAGCATAGAGCAATCGAGCCCTACATAGGCGTTGTATAAATTGGTTACAAACTTTACACAGTTCTTTAAGGCTTCGCCGCTAAGGCCAAGGTTAAAGGCAATCTTTCTTGCCTGGAAGGGTTGCAGGCTGCCGCCGGGGTGCACCCATTCTTTAAAAATTTTATCAGGCGTATCATGTGCCACGTCTTCAATGTTCATACCGCCTTCGGTGCTGTACATGATTACGTTCTGCCCTTTAGCACGGTCTAATAAAACGGAGAGATAAAATTCTTTTACGGGGTTAGCGCCGGGGTAGTATACATCCTGTGCAATCAATACTTTGTTTACCACTTTACCGGCCTCACCTGTTTGTATGGTTACCAGTGTGCCGCCCAGTATACGTGAGGCTATCTGTTTTACATCTTCTGCGTTTTTGCCTACTGCTACGCCGCGTTGTTCTGTACCTACAATCTTGCCCTTACCACGACCGCCTGCATGTATCTGCGCCTTCACCACGGCAAAGCTGTTGCCGTAATTTACTTTCAATTGCTTGTAAGCTTCTTCCGCTGCGCCTGCATTGTCAACCGGGATGCCTTCCTGCACGGGCACATTGTATTTTTTTAATAATTCCTTGGCCTGGTACTCGTGGAGATTCATACAGTAAAATTTAGTGGACGAAGATAAGGGAAAGCAGTTAATCCTTTCAGACGGCTGCACAAACCTGGCGGGCTGCGGCCTGCGCGTGGAAAAACTGTAATTTCGCGCCAGCAAATACAAGCTGTATGACAGAAAGTTTTTTGCCGGATGTAGAAGAATGCCTTAAAGTGCTGCACCAGGGAGGCGTAATATTGTACCCCACAGATACTGTTTGGGGCCTCGGTTGCGATGCCTGCAACCCGGAGGCAGTGGCCAAAATCTTTGCCATAAAACAACGTGCCGAAGCAAAATCTTTATTGGTCTTGCTGGCCGATGAACGTGAGCTGATGCAATATGTTACGGCGCCAGACCCCGCTGTTTTTGATTACCTGATGCAAACCAGTAAGCCCACAACCGTTATTTACGAAGGCGTTATTAATATGGCCGATAATGTTATTGCAGAAGATGGCAGCGTTGGTATCAGGCTGGTGCAGGATACTTTTTGCCGGCACCTGGTAAAAAGACTGCGTAAGCCACTGGTATCAACTTCTGCCAATATCAGCGGTCAACCCACGCCGGCCAATTTTACAGCTATCAGCAGCGCCATAAAAGAAGCCGTTGACTACGTGGTGCAGTATCGGCAGGATGATCCGCGGCCTGCCCAGCCCTCTTCTATCATCAGGTGGAAAAACGGCTTGCCAGACATCATCAGGCCCTGATGAATGCTGTTGCTGCAGCCTGGCAAGAAAAACGGCCACCAGCTATAAGCTTGTAGCATTACTTCAATATTTGCATCTTCAACTGAATGCTTTGCGCTATACCTGTTAATGCTAACTTTACCGCTTGCAAAAATTCCTGATTATACAAACTGCGTTTATTGGTGATGTGGTGCTGGCCACCGGGCTGATAGAAAAACTGCATGCTTTTTTTCCGGATGCCGCCATTGATTTTTTGGTAAGAAAGGGAAATGAATCACTCTTAACCGGCCATCCTTATCTGCGCGAGGTACTGGTATGGGATAAGAAGGGAGGTAAAATAAAAGATTTGCGAAGGCTGCTCCACCTTATCAGGCAGGAGCGGTATGATAAGGTCATCAATGTACAACGCTTTACCGCCACGGGTATGCTCACCGCTTTCTCACGCGCCGCTGAAACCATTGGTTTTGATAAGAACCCCCTCAGCCGGCTGTTTACTGTAACGGTGAAGCACAGGGTCAGTACAAATGCAGCTGTATTGCATGAAATAGAGCGCAATAACCAGCTGATTGCGCATTTTACTGATGCAAAAGCCTTTAAACCGCGGCTCTATCCTTCTGCAAAAGACTTTGCTGCCGTACAAACTTATAAAGCCGGGCCGTATATCTGCGTAGCGCCCTCATCGGTTTGGTTTACCAAGCAGTTTCCGGCAGAAAAATGGACTGCCTTCATACAACAACTGCCAGAGAATTATGCCGTTTACCTGCTGGGGGCCCCCTCAGACAAGCAGCTTTGCGATGGTATAATAACTGCAAGCAATCGGCCGAGGGTCTTTAATCTCTGCGGGCAGTTAAGCTTCCTGCAATCCGCGGCATTAATGAAAGATGCCCGCATGAATTATGTGAATGATTCTGCGCCCATGCATTTTGCCTCTTCCGTAAACGCAGCGGTAACCGCCGTGTATTGCTCTACGGTGCCCTACTTTGGTTTTGGCCCGGTAAGTGACAACAGCCATATTGTAGAAACATTGCTGCCGCTGGCCTGCCGTCCCTGCGGGCTGCATGGCAGAAAAGCCTGCCCACTGGGCCATTTCAACTGCGCCCATTCTATCCGTGAAGAACAATTGCTGCAAACATTGGATGTTGCCGCGCAATGATAGCCGTTATCCGCAAAGGCTACGTATCGCTGCCGGGTGCATCAGTAGTGCTAACCTATCGGCAGTTTCACTTCAATCATCATAATTCTCTCTTATTTTTGCCGCCATGGACATCAACTGCACAGAGCGTGAATTGTTTGTGTTTAAGAAGATTGCGCATGCAGCGGCAGCATTGCAGATGCCCTGTTATGTCATTGGTGGCTTTGTGCGCGATAAACTGATTGGCCGCAAAACAAAAGACGCAGACATTGTTTGCGTGGGCAACGGTATTGAACTTGCGCACGCGGTAGCTGCACTATTCAATCCCGTGCCGCCGGTGGCATTTTTTAAAACCTACGGCACCGCACAAATAAAACTGGACGATTTTGAGATAGAATTTGTGGGCGCCCGCAAAGAGAGTTACCAACAGCACAGTCGCAACCCCGCCGTACTGCCCGGCACGCTGGAAGATGATCAGCAACGCCGTGATTTTACCATTAATGCGCTTGCCATCAGCCTGAACGAAGACAATTATGGACAGCTGATAGACCCGTTTAACGGGCTGCAAGACCTTGCAGGGAAGATCATCAATACCCCGCTGGATCCTGGTCAAACCTTTTCTGATGATCCTTTGCGCATGCTGCGCGCTATTCGTTTTGCGGCGCAACTGCAGTTTACCATTGCAGACCGTACCTGGCAGGGCATACGACAACATGTGCAGCGGATAAAGATCATCACCCAGGAGCGCATCACCGAAGAACTGAATAAGATACTGCTGAGTACAAGACCCTCCGTTGGGTTTGATCTGCTGTACCGCAGCGGGCTGCTGCATATCATTTTTCCGCAGATGGTAGACCTGGAAGGCGCAGAATATATAGACGGCAAGGGGCATAAGGATAATTTCTACCACACGTTGCAGGTGATTGACAATATCAGCGCGCATACGGATGATCTCTGGCTGCGCTGGGCCGCCCTGCTGCATGATATTGGCAAACCCGCTACCAAGCGGTTTGAGGAAGGGCATGGCTGGACGTTTCATGGTCATGAGGTAGTAGGTGCGCGCATGGTGCCAAAGATCTTTGCCAGGCTCAAACTTCCCCAGAATGAAAAAATGCGTTTTGTACGCAAACTGGTAGAATTGCACCTTCGGCCGATCAGCCTCACCAAGGAAAATATTACAGACTCTGCCGTCAGGCGTTTGCTTTTTGATGCCGGTGAAGATATTGATGCGCTGATGATGCTCTGCCAGGCAGATATCACCTCAAAGAATAAGGTAAAAGTAAAACGCTACCTTGAAAACTTTGATATGGTGCGTGAGCGCATGCAGGCAGTGGAAGAAAAAGACCGCATCCGTAACTGGCAGCCGCCCATTACCGGTGAAATGATAATGGAGATCTTTGGCCTGCCACCCTGCCGCGCCGTGGGAGACATAAAAAATGCCATTAAAGATGCCATACTGGATGGTGATATCCAGAACAATTATGAAGCTGCCTATGAACTGATGCTGAAAAAGGCGGAAGAATTGCAACTGCAGCCGGCCCGCAAGGGCTGACGGTAGGCAATGGCCCGCGGCCCGCCGGTGTAATGAAGGGTTTCCCAAATTAGCCTTACTGCCATGGTTCTGAACCATAAATTGGATAATTGTTTTACTTTTGAACGGGCCGGTACAACCACTTAGTAGCCATCATTGGCGCAATGGCGGTATTTTTGTACTAATGGCTGCAGCAACCGTACAGGCTTGTATGCATCGGCAATTGAACCATTAAATTGAAATCTTAGCAATGGCTATTTTAAAATTCAGGGTATATTTTGAACAGGACGATAGCATCTACCGGGATGTTGCCATACGGCATACGCAGAACTTTCTGCAATTGCACCTGGCTATTTTGAAGGCATATGAATTTGACAATAAACACCAGGCAACTTTTTACCGCAGCAATGACCACTGGCAGCGCGGTAAAGAAATAACGCTGGCCAAGTACGATAAAAAATACAAGGTAGAGCCGCTTATAATGGAGTCTACTGCCGTGGGTTCTGAGATCATAGACCCCAACCAGAAATTTGTATACGAGTACGATTTTGCCAAAAACTGGGTCTTCTGGCTGGAACTTATCAATGTGTCCAAAGAAGAAAATCCCCGGTTAGAATATCCTGCTACCGTTAGAACCGAAGGCATAGCACCTTCTCAGTATGGTACCAAAGGACTGGTAAGCGATAAGCTGGCAGAAATGGAAGAGAAGTACGATCTGGTAACCGGCGCCGAAGGCTTTGGAGAAGAAGGAGAGGAAAGTGGAGAAGACCTGGCGGGCGAAGAAGCCAGTGAAGAAAGTGCAGAAGAAATATGATTCATTGCCCCGCTGCACAATAGCAGCAACACCTGAAATTATATTTTTGTAAGAGTTAAGAAAGACCATCCCCGCGTCTTCTTAACTCTTTGCTTTTTACGAAGTAGTTTTATTCATGCCCAAAAAAACCTGTATCGTTGTTGTTGGTCCTACCGCTGTTGGCAAAACCGCGGTAGCTATTGAACTTGCCCGGCATTTTGGCAGCAGCATTATTTCAGCAGATTCCAGGCAATGCTTTAAAGAACTGGGCATTGGCGTTGCCAAACCCAGCAAGACCCAGTTAGAGGCGGTGCCCCACTACTTCATCAACTCTCACAGCATTACAGAAGAGGTGAACGCAGGTGTTTTTGAAACCTATGCACTGAATGTCATTGAAAAGCTGTTTACAAATAAAGACATTGTTATAATGACGGGCGG
>DATJGC010000285.1:0-4656 GCA_035495345.1 Chitinophagaceae bacterium
TACCGTTGCTGGCCACAGAATCTTGGTATTTTTACGCAATGATGACATTAACGGAGGAAAACTACCTCAAGGCATTGCATCGTTTGTCTGAAACCCATGAGGCCATTACGGTAAAGGGCATTGCGTCTATGCTCTCTATTAAAATGCCCACGGTAAACAGCATGATCAAAAACCTGGCGGAGAAGAAATTGCTCCGGTATGAGAAATATAAATCCATTGAGCTTACCGATAAAGGTAGAAAGCAGGCCTTACTGATTCTGCGGAAGCATCGCTTAACAGAATTGTTTCTAAAAGATGTGATGGGCCTGGGTTGGGAAGAAGTGCATGATATTGCAGAACAAATTGAACACCTGCAAAGCGAGCGTTTTTTTGCGCGCATTGATGAAATGCTGGGTTACCCCAAGTTTGACCCCCATGGAGAACCCATACCAGATGCCAGCGGGAGGCTGCCCTCTTCAAAAACACTTACGCTGGCAGAAGGCGTGCTGAAAAAGAAATACAAGCTGGCTGGCGTTACCAACCATGCCCCTTCTTTTTTAAAATACCTCGACTCGCTGGAGCTTGCCCTTGGCGCCAGCATAGAAATAAAAGAATTGCAGTCGTTTGATAAATCCATGCGGGTATGCATCAATGGAAAAACAAATACCATATTCAGTATCACGGTATGCCGGCATTTGCTGGTGCTCTAACCCGTAACCATTTACCGCGGTTAATTACCCACCAGGCTTTAGCGGGTACACCAAACCTTACTTTGAATTATTTAACAGTAAAGAATACCCGTTTTTAATCACATAGTTCTAAATGAATCAGCATTCCTTTGATACAATTCAGGTGTTGACAACAGCCGTTTTATACCGGCAGGTATTTGTTCATTACTTTACCGTTTTTATAAGCATCGGCGCTTTGCAGTTGCAGTATGGTTCTGCCAGAAAAAATGCGCATGCCCTCACCAATGGCTACCGGTGTGCGAATGATATAGTATTCATCTACCAGTTGTAGATCTATGAGTGAACGTACAAAGCTGGCGCCGCCGTACACAAGAATGTCTTTGCCCTCTTCTTGTTTCAGTTCTTTTACCACGGTGACAAGATCTCGGTTTTCAACCTGCAGGTTTCTGCCGCTGATGTTTTTTTCAGTTTTGCTAAAGACAATCTTTCTCATGTTCACCAGCAGGTGGGCAAAAGCATATTCGTGGCTATCAGGCTGGTTATCGGCTACATTTTCCCAATGGTCTACAAACTCACGCGTCATTTTTCTGCCCAGCAGAATGGTGTCTGAAGTTTCGGCCAGTTCTACCACGCGCTGAAAGCTGGCCGGGTCTTTTCCGCCGGTGATGAAAATCCAATCAATTTCTCCGTTGGGTCCTGCTACAAAACCATCGATGCTCATGTGTATCTGTACTTTTAATTTGCGCATAAAAAATGTTTTATGTTATTGAATTAACAGGTACAAATATCATAAGATAAAAGAAGGCGGGCCGGTGCTATGGCGACAAGTAAGAGGAGAAATGCGACATTGGAATAATCAGCCATGTGCAGCAGGCAATCCTGCACCTGTTAGCCCCTCATTACCGTACAGTTTTTGTTCGTTTTCGTACACTGTCCATTTTCACGATCTTGTAATTTGCTCATTTTAAATTGTTTGCTGCAAGGCATATTTGTTGCCCGGTATGCCAGTAGGGTGAAGGCACCTATTGCTCACACCAACGTAAACCATTTAACTTTCAGCATGCTTCGCTCCGCTTTTGTATACGCCTTCAGACAACTGCGTTCTAACAGGGTCTTTACAGGGCTCAATATTCTTGGGCTGCTGGCAAGCCTCACCGCATTCATTTTAATGGTATTGTTTATAGAAGATGAATTGCAGTTCGACCGCTTTCACGCCAACGCAGAAAATATCTATCGTGTAGAAGATGAAAAGGAAACCAACAACGCGTTGGTGGCTACGGCCAGTTCTGCCGCCCCTGTTGCACCCGCGTTGCTGCGCGAGTTTCCGGAAGTGAAACAGGCCGTTAGAATGATCAAGACCGAGGCGCTCGTAAAAAATGGCGATCAATTATTTGAAGAGCGAAAGATATTTTATGCAGACAGCCATTTCTTTGATCTGTTTAGTTTTCCGTTGCTGAGCGGTAGCAGCGCTACTGCGCTGGCAAATACAGACAATATTGTATTGACCGCTTCCATGGCCATGAAGTATTTTGCCGGGCTGGATGTGGTAGGAAAAACCTTGCTGGTAGATGGAAAAAGTATGATCATCAGCGGCGTGCTGCAGGATATTCCGCGCCGCTCTCATCTTTCTTTTGATTTTCTTATTTCAATGGCTACGGCAGAAGAAAATGGATCCGGTTATGAGTGGATGTTTTCTAACTGGTATTCCAATAATTTTTATACCTACATCAGCCTGAAGGATAAACAATCACTCGCAGGCCTTAGCCGTCAGTTGCCGGCTTTTGATCTCCGCCATCGTGAAGCGCAGGGACATACCGTGCATCATTACACACTTGTTCCGCTCACAGCTGTGTACCTGCGTTCTGGCAGGGGTAACCAGCCGGGCAAAACAGGCAGCTATACCAATATTTACATTTTTACACTGGTAGCGCTTTTTATCTTGCTGATTGCCTGTGTAAATTTTATCAATCTTTCTACCGCCACCGCACAAACCAGGGCCAAAGAAATAGCCATCAAAAAAGTAGCGGGCGCCAGCCGCTGGGCCATCGTTACCCAGTTTATGGCAGAATCATTTTTAACGGTTACCGTATCAATGGCACTGGCACTACTGGCAGCAGCCCTACTATTGCCCTGGTTTAATGGCTTTGTTGATAAGCAACTGCAGCTAAACCTGGGCCTGGTAAATCATGCTGTTTTTATAACGGCGCTGGTATTTGTGATGACACTGCTGGCAGGTTCTTACCCGGCCTTTATATTATCTCAATACAAACCTGCCGCATCGCTGAAAGGAAATGTAGCCGGCCCGGTAATGGGTGCCGCGCTCAGGAAAGGCCTGGTGGTCTTCCAGTTTACAGCTTCTGTAGTGCTTATCATCTGCGTTAGTGTAATGTATGCGCAATTGAAATACCTGCAGCAGCATGAACTGGGTTTCTCCATAGCGCAAAAGCTGGTCATTAATTTTGAAGGTGATGCAAGCGTGCGGCAGCAGCTGGAACATGTAAAACATGAGTTATTGAAAATACCCGGTGTGGAAGGGGCTACAGCATCTTCTAATGTGCCGGGCGATGGCAGGGTAGGCAGCTGGTCTATGAACTTTGCCAAAAATGCCGGTGATACCAGTGAAGCCCAATTTGCTATTTATCTGACCGACTTTGATTTTATACAACGTTATGGCATCAGGATAGTAGAAGGCCGCGCTTTTTCTCGCGCGTATGGTAAAGACAGTGCAGTGGGCATCATCATCAATGAAGCCGCTGTAAAGAAATTAGGCCTTCGGTCGGCCGCTGAAGCCATTGGCATGAAGGTGGGCATGTACCCAACAGATGCGAAGGTGATAGGGGTAATGGGTGATTTTCATTATGAATCTCTGCAGAAGGCAGTGGAGCCCATCTGTTTGCGCATACTGCCCTCCAACCTGCGGGTGCTTACACTGGATATTACTACCTCCAATATGCGCCAGACAATGGCCGCGATTATGGAGCAATGGAAAATCTTATGCCCCCAACGACCGCTTGAATATGCTTTTTTAAACGAAAGTTATAACCGCCAGTATGCGGCCGATACAAAATTTGGACAGTTGTTTGGTTTGTTTACCGTGCTGGCCATCATCATTGCTTCATTGGGATTGTTTGGCCTGGCTTCGTTTAGCATCAGCAAAAGAAGGAAAGAAATTGGCATCCGCAAAGTGTTGGGCGCGGGTGTGTTGGACATTGCATTGCTTACCAGCAGACAGTTTTTATTGCTGGTATTGTTATCGGTACTGATTGCCATCCCCATCGGCGGCTGGTGTATGCAGCAATGGCTACTGGCTTTCTCTTCCAGGATATCGCTCTCTTTCTGGCTGTTTTTGCAGGCAGGCGCCATAGCGTTGTTGATTGCCGTTAGTACGGTGAGCAGCCTGGCTGTAAAGGCGGCACTGGCCAACCCGGCCAGGAGCATCAGTACAGAATAACAACCGGGCTTCAAGGCAGTACTTCCCCTGGTCGGATTTCATTGCTGCATCATTATCCAATGTCACAACCCTATATTTGTGGCATGAAAGCGCATACCCCTGCCCGTAATATTAGCCAACTCTGGCTCACGCTGGTGCCCATACTAACCGTTGCTTTTGGACTGGGTGTGGGCTATATCAGTTACAAGATTTACCTGCCGGTTTGGTTGCTGAATGTTGTGTTGATGCTGGCGGCCATGTGGCGGCTGGGGGTATTTTCTTACCGGCAGCAGAACGAGGAGCAGCAACGAGTAATTATTGGCGCCGTATTGTGCATTTTGCCCACGTTGCTCACTTCCATGTTTTTTGGTTTAGGCGCACCACCTTATGAAAGTGCCGCTGCATGGGTGGCATCTGCCACTGAACAGCGGGTAAGGTATTATTTTCTGCTAGGGGCCGGCTTGTTGATGACCTTTGGGTTTGTAGTATTATGCAAGCAATTGAGAATAGCAGGCGAAGATTTTTATTCTTCCCTTGCATTAATGGCCATGGCCATTG
>DATJGC010000286.1:0-10656 GCA_035495345.1 Chitinophagaceae bacterium
TCTGGGCGGGCTTGGCAAAGACTTTATTACTTCCACACTGGTAAACGAAGGACTTGGTGGCGGATTTTCATTTTCAGTAGCCGTTGCAGCGCATACCGGCATCGGCACCCTGCCCATACTGTATTTTGGTACAGAAGCACAAAAACAAAAGTATGTGACCAAACTGGCAAGTGGTGAGTGGAAAGGTGCCTACGGCCTTACTGAACCCAACAGCGGCAGTGACGCCCTTGGCGCAAAAACAACCGCCCGCCTGAGCGAAGACGGAAAATATTATATTCTCAACGGACAAAAATGCTGGATAACCAATGGCGGCTTTGCAGATGTGTACACGGTATTTGCTAAAATAGACGGTGATAAATTTTCTGCGTTTATTGTTGAACGTGGATTTGAAGGTTTTACCCAGGGCCCCGAAGAACATAAGATGGGCATCAAAGGCTCCAGCACCGTGCAGCTTTATTTCCAGGATTGCAAGGTGCCTGTAGAAAATCTGTTAGGAGAAATTGGTAAGGGCCATATCATTGCCTTTAATATCCTGAACATTGGCAGGTTAAAATTATGCGCCGCCGCAATGGGTGGTGCAAAACGTGCCGCCACCACTTCTATTGAATACGCCAATACGCGCGAGCAGTTTAAAACCGCCATCGCCAATTTTGGCGCCATCAAAAACAAGATTGCCGATATAGGTATTAAAGTATGGGTCTGTGAAGCTGCGCTCTACCGCGCCGCCAAATGGATAGACAACAAAGAGCATGAACTGGTAGCCGCCGGCAAACCATTTAATGAAGCGCTATTGGGTGCCGCCGAAGAATATGCGATAGAATGCGCTATGCTAAAAGTATTTGGTAGTGAAGTGCTGGACTTTGTGGTAGATGAAGGTGTACAGATACATGGCGGCAATGGCTTTAGCGACGAATACATTATTTCAAAAGCGTACCGCGATAGCAGGATCAACCGAATTTACGAAGGCACCAATGAAATTAACCGCCTGCTTACCGTAGACATGGTGCTTAAAAGAGCCATGAAGGGCCGCCTTGATATTATGAGCGCTGCCATGAACGTACAGAAGGAATTGATGGCCATCCCAGATTTTGGTGCTGCAGATGATGCGCCCTTTGCAAAAGAAAAGAAAGCCATTGCAGGTTTTAAAAAAGCCATACTGATGACGGCTGGTGCCGCGGTACAAAAACTCATGGCCAAGATAGAAGGAGAACAGGAAATACTCATGCACATAGCAGACATGGCCATTGAAACCTTTAATGCAGAAAGTGCCCTGCTGCGTGCCATGAAACTGGTAGATCAGCGCGGTGCAGCCGCCTGCCAGTTTGAACTGGATATAACCGGTACCTACATCTATGATGCGGCCGATAAAATCAATAAGTTTGGAAAAGACGCCATCAATGCTTTTGCAGAAGGTGATGAGCAACGCATGATGCTGCTGGGTTTAAAACGCTTTACAAAAGTGGATGCCTTTAACGGTAAAGAAGCAAGAAGAAGAATTGCCGCCAAACTCATCAGCGATAACCGCTACCCTCTTTAACGCAACGATAGTAGGTGAATTATACAAGGCTGCCGCTAATGGCAGCCTTTTTGTTATGCCCCTGCGCTGCATTAACAAATGCCTTGCCATCGGCTTTATTTATATTTACAGAAAAATCTGATGCGCTTACACATTCCTCAAAAAACATTGGCTTATCTCTTTTGCTGTTTGCTGCTGGCATCAGTATTGGCTTGTAACCGAAACCCCTATAAAGCAACCAATAAACTCTACAAACAACAGGCAAACGCTTTTGCAAAGCAGTTGACGGTGTTTCCGTCAGCAGATTCTTTTCAGGCCCCGCCGTATGAAGCAGCCACTATCAATTTCAATATAAGAAAACCCAATTTTGTGGTTATTCATCATACCGCACAAAACAGCTGTGCGCAAACCCTCCAAACTTTTACCAATGCCAGAACGCAGGTAAGCGCACACTATGTTATTTGCAAAGACGGCACCATTCACCATATGCTCAATGATTACCTGCGTGCATGGCACGGCGGCGCCGCCAAATGGGGTAGCAGTACAGATATCAACAGCAGCAGCATCGGCATAGAAATAGACAACAATGGCTATGAAATTTTTACCGATGCACAAATCAGCAGCTTGCTTCGTTTGCTGGGCAACCTGAAGAAACAATACAATATTCCACCGGCTAATTTTATCGGTCATGCAGATATTGCACCGGGGCGTAAGGTAGATCCCAACCGGAATTTTCCCTGGCAGTACCTGGCCAGCAATGGTTTCGGTATCTGGTATGATACTACCAATATCCAGTTGCCGGCCAACTTTAACCCCATGCAGGCGCTGCGTATTATTGGCTACAATATCCAGGACAGTGCTTCTGCAGTCTATTCATTCAAGCTTCATTTTATACAGGCAGACTCCAGTAAAGAAATTAATGATCAGGATAAAAAAGTATTATTTGATCTCATGAGAAAATACCAGTAACCGTGCAGCCTGCTATCATCCTTATTGTTTAAATTTGTGGTTTGCAAGCCATTTGCTACGGCAGAGAAAGGCCGTGTAAAAGCGGCTGGTTACAGAGTACCTAATGTCATCAATCGTTTTATCATTGTTTCGTAAACGCAATAGCGCAATTGTAAGTACTGGTGGCAGATGGCCGCGGATGACCGATACCAGCGCTATTGTTTGTATTAAATCAGCAGCATGACAGCAGAACACCAACGCCTTGCAGTAAATGCCACCCGCGATATACCCCTTGTACAGTGGGGCCCTTACCTAAGTGAACGGCAGTGGGGTACCGTGCGTGAAGATTATAGTTCTAATGGTGATGCCTGGCATTACTTTCCTTTTGACCATGCCCACAGCAGGGTGTACCGCTGGGGCGAAGACGGCCTGGCAGGCATCGCAGATTACTTTCAAAACCTTTGCTTTGCCATTGCCCTCTGGAATGGCAAAGACCCCATACTTAAAGAAAGATTGTTTGGACTTGGCAACGGCCAGGGCAACCATGGTGAAGATGTAAAGGAATTGTATTACTACCTGGATAATATTCCCACGCATTCTTACATGGAATTCCTGTACAAATACCCGCAACAGGCTTTTCCGTATGATAAACTGAAAGACGAAAACAGGCGCCGTGGAAAAAATGAACCTGAATACGAAATA
Organism: Chitinophagaceae bacterium; assembly: GCA_035495345.1. Classification (GTDB taxonomy): domain Bacteria; phylum Bacteroidota; class Bacteroidia; order Chitinophagales; family Chitinophagaceae; genus JACMLD01. The sequence goes on from DATJGC010000286.1 coordinate 3,167, forward strand.
CTGGATACCGGTATTTTCGATAACAGCCAGTATTTTGATGTAATGGTTACCTACGCCAAACAAGGCGCCCAGGATATCTTTATAAAAATTGATATCACCAACCGCTACACGCGTGCAGCAGATATAACGGTGCTGCCTACCCTATGGTTTTACAATCGTTGGAACTACGGGGGCATGGACAAAAAACCGCTGCTCAGCGCCGTTAGCAAAACATGCGTACGCGCAGAACATGAGCGACTGGATAATTATTTCTTCTATTTTCAGCCGGCCAATGATCGGCTGTTTACAGAAAATGAAACCAATACCGCAAAAATTACAAACGTTCCAAATGAAACTGTTTTTGTAAAAGATGCTTTTCATGATGCCATCATCCAGGGAGATAATATACAGGCCCTGCGCAACAAAAAATCCGGGACCAAGTTTGCCGCCGTTTATAAAATGCGCATTGCCGCCGGTGCCACTAAAACCATTTATTGCAGGCTGAGTAATAAAGACATGGACAATGCCTTTGTTACAGGCTTTGAAAAGATTTTCGCCACGCGCAAGGAAGAGGCCAATGATTACTACGCCGCCATTCTGCCAAAGGGCATGAGTGAAGACATGGCCAATATACAAAGACAGGCATTGGCCGGCCTGTTATGGAGTAAACAATATTATCATTTTGATGTAGAACGCTGGCTCTCCACAGATGATGGTATTACGCAGGTAAGTGTGGGTAAGATGACCGGTAGAAACAATGATTGGAAACACCTCAAGAACCAGGACATTGTTTCCATGCCAGACAAATGGGAGTATCCCTGGTATGCCGCCTGGGACCTTGCCTTTCAATGTATCTCTATGGCAGTGGCAGACCCCACTTTTGCCAAACACCAGTTGCTGCTGATCATGCGTGAGTGGTACATGAAACCAGATGGTCAACTACCGGCCTACGAATGGAATTTTAGTGATGTAAACCCACCGGTACAGGCCTGGGCCGCCATGCAGGTGTACAATATAGAAAAGAAACAACGCGGCGGTGTTGGCGACATCGTATTCCTGAAAAAGATCTTCCAAAAACTCCTGATCAATTTTACCTGGTGGATAAACCGCAAAGACGTAAATGGCAACAATATCTTTGAAGGCGGCTTCCTTGGGCTCGATAATATTGGTGTGTTTAACCGAAGCTTTCACTTTTCTGGTGAAATGCAACTTGAACAGGCAGATGGTACCAGCTGGATGGGCACCTATGCACTAGACATGATGGATATTGCCCTTGAAATTGCCATGCACGATGAGGCTTTTGAAGATACTGCCACCAAGTTTTTTGAACACTTTGTTTTGGTAGCCGAAGCCCTCAATGAACATGGTCTCTGGAATGAGGAAGACCGCTTCTTTTATGATGTGCTCTGCGTTACCGGCGCTGATCCATTACCGTTACGCATTCAATCCATAGTGGGTTTAACGTCACTGTATGCAGTGTCTACCATCAGTAAAAAGACGCTGAATAAGTTGCAGGACTTTAAAAAACGCATCACCTGGTTTGAGCAATACCGAAAGAAAAATAAAAAGTTCTGGCCTAATGAAGAACGGGGCGATGGGGAAGAACTGCTGCTGTCACTGGTGCCCAAAGACAGGCTGGAAGCATTGCTGGTAAGAATACTGGATGAAAATGGTTTTCTGTCGGAAGGCGGAGTGCGCGCCTTGTCTAAGTACCATGAAGAACACCCGTATTCAGTAACAGTAGAAGGCATTGTATACAGTATTCATTATGATCCGGGTGATTCTACCTCAGATATGTTTGGCGGCAACAGCAACTGGCGCGGACCGGTGTGGATGCCCATCAATTTCCTGATTATTCAATCCATCCGCAAATACGGAGAATTTTATGGCGATAACCTGCAGGTAGAATACCCAACCGGCTCTGGCAAAAAAATGAATCTTGATGCCGTTGCCGATGAACTTACCCGCCGCGTGATATCTTTATTTGAAAAAGACAGCGAAGGCAAGCGCAGGCTCTACGGTGAATACAACTGGTTTTACCAGCAGCCCGGTAATGAACACCTGGTCTTGTTCTATGAGTATTTTCATGGAGACAGCGGCAAAGGCCTCGGCGCCAGCCATCAAACGGGTTGGACGGCCCTGGTGGCAGAACTCATCAGTGAATATGGTAACAAGCAAAACGTGGGAGATCCATTAGAACACCCGGAAACAGGACTTCCGGTGACAGCCAGTAAGTAGCGGCTTAGTAGATGAGATAAGGATTATCGTTAATCGTCTTTTTACATCTCCTGATAAAGCTGATGATAAGTGCAGTCAGTAACATTTTTTTTAGAATTGATTGGCGTTTTATAATTCTTTGCAATAATGGCCCGCGGCTTTAAGGCGCTGCTCAATCAGCCGAGCAGGCACCGCGGCGCATTCTACCCGCAATACCTTGTCTGCATCATGCAGGTCTACATTCCATTTAATGATGCCCTGTATATTTTGCAGGTAGGGCGCAAGTGCGCTCACTTTCTTTCGGCTGCGCACATCGGTTTTAAATACAAGAATATTCATACTATACAGTTTATATGCTGGTGTGTGATAGTGTTTGTATCAACCTGCTGTTGAATCTGCCTGCAAGCAATCGTTAAGGGGGGCTGCGTTAGATGAAAGGCAAGAATAGCTGCAATGTTTTTAAAAAGCTTGTCAACCCTGGACGTATCCCTGGCTATCAATCCGTTGTTCAGATTAGCCTTTTGCAAATTGCTTCTACTGCCGCAAATTAGTACCAGCGCTTATTCTGCCGTGGTTTTTTGTGCGCCGTTGGGTCGTTTCCAGCCGGAGCAGCGGTTTTGCCAATCCTGTTTAAATTTTTCTCTTTCTTCAGGGGTCATATTCATCAGCTTTTCTTTCATGCCTTCTCCCATGCGCTGTTTCCAGCGGTTAGGGCCAGCACCCCACCTGCCACCCGGGCCGGGGAAACCGCCAAACAAAATCTTGGCCAGCGCAAAAATGCCCAGTGCCTGCCAGAAGCCGATAGTGCTTACATGTAAAACCGGCACCAGTATATTATTCCATAAAGCCATTACGGCAAAGCTTAAACCAACAATGAAGGCAAATACAAAAACGATAATGCCTATAATCTTCTTTACAACAATTTCTGTTCTCATTTCTGTTCTCATTTTTGTTATTTTAATAATTTAATAATTCGTCTTTTAATACACTGAGCCTGTCGCGCAAATGCAATACAGCATAGCGTTTCCGGGAGAGCAGGGTGTTCACCGACTGCCCGGTTTGTTCGGCAATTTCTTTGAAGGGGATGCCTTCAATCTCGTTCAACACAAATACGTCTTTTTGTTCCGGCGGCAATTCATCCAGCGCGTTGTTCAGTGCTTCCCAGAAAATATTGCGCAAATACGCTGTTTCAGGATTGTCTGTTTCGTCGAAGAATATTTCCGTCCAGTCAAAGGCAATATCATCTTCCACGGCAGGATAAAGGTCTTCCAGCGCGGTGGGTTTCTTCTTACGCTGCCTGTCTGTAATCTTATTCCGCGCTACGGTAAACAGCCAGGCGGTTAGTTGTTCTATCGGTTGTGTGTTGCCAATCAATTGAAAGAAAACATCCTGCAATATATCCTCCGCATCTGCTTCGTTGGTAACGCGTTTTCTTATAAAGCCCAGCAGGCGCCTGCTGTAGTCGTTGATGACGCGGGTGATATTGCGTTTCTCTTCAGTTGTCATGTCTGCCGGTATGGTCAGTAGCTCCTCCATGTATAAGGAGGTAGACGGGCGGAAAGATATTATATTTTAGTGCCGCCGCTTTTTTCTTGGTTTTCCGGTGAAACGCCTGCCGGGGCCGGTGAACAGCTTTGGCCTGCAGTTTTTTTTATCCGGATAGTCTTTTAATAGATCGGCGGCAAGCCGGCCGCGCTCCTCGCCCGCAACGCCGCTGTGTTTTATTTTGAAACTGCAACTGGGCTGCTGCACTTTTTTGAGGCTTTGCATGCATCGGCAGCAGAACAGGCCCTATGAAACAAGGCGGGCTGCAAAAAAGCGTTCGGCAGCTGCTGCTTGCCATACTTTGGATTGAAGGCGCTGGCTCCAAGCGAAAGCTTATCAATAAAAAGAATGGTTGCAGAAAATTATTTTGCCGTCTTATACACCAGGCCGTCTTTCATTACCCATTGCACTTTTTGCAGCGCACTGATATCTTTAAGTGGGTCTTGTTGCAGGGCAATAATGTCTGCAAAGGCGCCCGGCGCAATAATACCGGTTTTGCCCTCCGTGTCCATCAGCTGCGCAGCCACAGTGGTGGCAGAACGAATGGCCTGCAGCGGCGTCATCCCGTATTTTACCATGTAGGTAAAGTCCATGGCCTGTGGCTCATCCCAGCTGTAGCCGCCAATATCAGTTCCGTAGGCAATCTTAACACCCGCGTTCATTGCCTTCTTAAAAAGCGCCGGTAGTGATTCCATAAAATATTTATTGATGGGTGATCCGGCCCTGGCTCTTCCTTCCGCTACATAATCACACACATAAATGGTGGGGCACCAGAAAATATTCTTCTTCACCATCAGTTGTATGCATTCATCGTCCATACCAAAACCATGTTCAATGGTGGAAGCCCCCGCGTTAATGGCCGCAATAATACCATCGCGCGTAACGGCATGAGCGGCCAGCTTTTTGCCAGAACCAAGGGTTTCATTGCCTATGGCTGTTATTTCATCTGTTGTAAAGTTGGGCCGGCTGCGATAGCTGCCATCCGGCAGGCGGTAATAGCCGCGGTCTGCATAGATCTTGATCCAGTCGGCCCCATGCGCCAGCTGCTCGCGCACTGCCTTGCGTGCTTCATCGGCACCATTGATTTCCTGTACACCCTTGGGCCAGTCCAGCTCCCAGTTGTAATCGCGCGGACTGATGGCATAATGACCCACGGTATTAATAGACCGGGTGGCTACCTGCATGCGCGGGCCGGGAATGACGTGGTTGTTGATGGCTTTTTTTACGTCTACATCTGCATACATGGCGCCTTCGGTTTCAAGATCACGAATGCTGGTAAAGCCATAGTCAAGCGCCAATTTTGCGCTGCGCGATGCCCGCAGCGTTCTGTACGGTATGGATTCTTTTAACAATTGTACATCATAGTCTTCGCTGGTAATATCGCCCTGCAATAATACGTGGGTATGGCAATCAGTAAGACCCGGCAATACGTAGTAAGCAGAGAGATCAATAACGCTGTCTGTTTTTTGCTGAAAGCCTGCAGCCGGCGTAACCGATTGTACAAGATTGCCTTTAACAAGGATTACCTGGTTACTGCGCATCTCACCGGTTTGTGTATCCAGCAGATGGCCGCATTTGATGGCGATTGTTTTTTGGGCTTGCAGCAATGATGCAATGATTGTGCAGGCGAGTAAAAGGAAGGTTGATTTTCTCATGCAGTTATTTTGAAGAAAATAAATATACGCCTTCCGCCCGGCATCTTTAAATGTAACTCAGCTTACTTCAAACAGTTCATCCCAGCGGGAGGTATAGCGCGGACTGCGCAGTGCCTGTCTCATTTTCCAGTTTCTACTGGTACCGGAGGCAGCAAATTTTACTACATCATCGCGCATGCTAAAGTTTACATTGTCGATAGTATCCATCAGCTGGCGGTGTTGCTGTTTGCCGGCCGGCATAAAGAGGTTAGACTGTATGGCGTTGTCTGGCACCAGTCCGCCCAATAGTACGCCCGCTTTTTTATAATAAGTGCCATTGTTAAAAAGCTGTTCTACCAGGTCCACGGCGGGCTTTATCAGTGATTGGGTATCTGCAGTGGCATTGGGCAGTGTGGTATGTGCGCTGCTGCTAACGCCGCGATGAAAATCTGACTGGTGATCCTGGTCTTTTGCTACAATGAATACGCTGATGCTGCTGGCGGCGCATTGTTGCCGCCGCAGTTTTTCCGCTGCGCGGGAAGTGTAGGTAGCAATGGCTTCTTTGATGGAAGTAATATCATTAACAGGGTCGCCAAACATACGGGTGGTGGCAATCATCTTTTTTGTTTCCAGCGGGTTTTTCATGTCTATACAAGGCTGACCGTTTAATTCTTTTATCAGGCGGGTACCCACCACGCCGCCTAAATGTTTGTGTGCCCATTCTTCGCTCATTTGTTGCAGCTCCCAGGCGCTGTTGATGCCAAGGCCCAATAATTTGCTGGCATAGGCATGGCCCACGCCCCAAATATTATTGACGCGTGTTTGCTGCAGGGCCCTGCGTTGTTGTTCTTGGGTAGCCAGTACCTGCACGCAACCGGTGGCCTGTTTATTTTTTTTGGCGAGGTTGTTGGCCATTTTTGCCAGTGTTTTTGTAGGCGCCACACCAATGGAGACGGAGATGCCGGTCCATTGCTCCACCCTTTCTTTTATATGCCGGCTGTAGGCGGGTATAGCAGCTGGTTCAATATGCCCGAGGCTTAAAAACGCCTCATCCACAGAATAGACTTCCACGGATGGCGAGAGCGTGCGGAGGGTATCCATTACACGCATGCTGATGTCTCCATACAAGGTATAATTGGAGGAGAAGACGGTGACCCCATGCTTTTCAATCAGCGGCCGTTCTAGGAAGTAAGGGCCGCCCATGCCAATGCCAACGGCCTTTGCTTCATCACTGCGTGAAATAATGCAGCCATCATTATTACTGAGCACTACTACCGGGGTATGCAGCAGGTCTGGCCTGAAGAGCCTTTCTGCCGAGCAGTAAAAACTATTGCAATCAACGATGGCCATGAGCGGAACACCTGAACATGCGTTGATGCGCTGGCCTTTTATAGATTCATCATTGCGGTTAACCGAAAGCGATTGTGCAGTGCTGCTGCGCGGGGCAATTGTTATGGGTGCCATGGAAGCAGGTTAAGTTGTATAGAAATAGCATTGTGGCGCATGGTAACATTTTAATAAAACAGTTAATGTGCATGAACGGTAAACGTAACCACGCCCCAAATGCTGAAGTCTGCCGTTGCAGGATCTACATCTATTGCATTGAAGCGCTCGTTTTCCGGCAGCAATCTTATTTTATTAAAGGTTTTTTCCAATCGCCTGATCAGCAGTTCGCCATTCAGTATGGCAATGACCACCTTGCCACTGCCGGCTTTCAGCGAGCGATCTACAATTACGGTATCGCCATTATAAATGCCGGCGCCCGTCATGGCATCTCCGCGAATGCGCATAAAAAAAGTAGCGGGTTTGTTTTGTATTAACTGTTCATTGAGATCTATACCGCGCTCTGCATAATCATCTGCCGCGGCGCCGAAGCCAGTAGCGTTGGCGGTGCGTACATCCTGCTGTGTGTAATTTTTACTGCCCTTGTAGGCGGCCCCAAAAAAAATCTCTTCCTCCATAACTAAATATTTTAAAAAATAAAAAGATTTTGCGGTACTAAAAAGTTTAGTAAATTTATGCTAATTATTTAATCAAGTAAAGTTTTTTCTGATGCTGGCAGCCGTACAAATGAATAGTGAGAACAGGCCTTTTGCCAGCCAGCTGGTGGAGTAT
>DATJGC010000287.1:0-9559 GCA_035495345.1 Chitinophagaceae bacterium
TTCCAGTCGCTGGCCTTAGAATCAAACATTGCAAAACCATCATGGTGCTTGGCGGTGATCACAATGTACTTCATGCCGGCATCTTTGGCGGCCTTCACCCAGGCTTCTGGATCGTACAACACGGGGTTAAAGGATTCCGCAAAACGTTTGTACTCTTGTACAGGAATTTTTCCGCGGTTCATTATCCATTCGCCAATATGTTCAATTTTATGCCCCCTGAATTCACCGGCGGGCACGGCGTACACACCCCAGTGTATAAACATACCGAAACGAGCATCTCGCCACCATTGCATGCGTTGATTAAAAGCGGCACTGTCTTGTGCCATTGCGGCCATGCAATAGCAACAGGCGATAAAGAAGGAAAGCAATTGTTTTTTCATGTGGCGTATTTTTTTTTGATGAATGGGATAGAAATTGCGTCAGCAGGAGGTATTGATGGTTAATTATCCAGCCAAATCAATGGTTGCCTTACGGGCAGGTTCCTGATTACTTCAGCGTTGCCAGGTGCATGCGGTAGTTGCTTCCAGGTTGCCAGCCACTGCTGGTTAGTAAAAGCACGTGCGCCAAACAGCAGTGAGGGTGGGGCTACCGGCCATTCCTCCCAATACATAACATCCTTGGCAAAGGGCCAGGTAGTTTTATTGGCTATGTAAGGGTAGAGGAAGTCGATGCCTTTTTTTATCGACTGACCGCCGGTGGTTTCATAGTTCCAGAGATCATTGTTTTTATCAGACAAAACCTGGCAAATGGTAGCCATCGCATCAAGGTTGAAGATAGAATAACCATACGGCTTTGTTCTTTTAAGTTCCAGCGGAAAACTGCCATCTGCCGCCATCTGTTCGGGTAGCAGCACCTGTTTAAAACGGTTGCGGCAAAACGCCAGCAGGCTGCTGTCTTCTGTAAACTTTGCAAATACTGCCACCTGCATTACCCAGCAGGTGCCATGGTTGTTGCGCGCATTCATTTCATCTTTACCATAGGGATGATGCGTTAGCCATTGCAGAAAACTTGTAAACCATTGCCGGGTAGCTGTCAGCACTTGCTGGTCCATGGCAGGTGATCTTGCCATACACTGCATTGCCTTGGCTACTTCCATCAGGTGAATGCCATCAATAATACCGATGCCCCGACCCGTAAATCTTCCCTTAATAGCCTGTGCGTATTGCAGGTTAGGGTGCATCAGGGTGGTTTCATCCACAAACCAGGCACGGCAATGCAATACCGCCTGCTGCACATACGCCGGCTTTGCAGTAATGGTATAGGCTGCAGCCAGCGCTCCCATAATGGTACTAAACCTGATCATTGCCTGGCGGTGCGCCACAAAATTATCGGGGTTGGTCATGCCATCACGTTGCAGGTAAGGACTGTCGGCACTCGCCGGGTTGGGCCACCAGTAATCGCCTTCGCTAAAAAAATCATGTTTTCCGCCGGCGCTGCGCGGAGAAGAAGCGGCGGTAACGGTAACGGGTAGTTGCCGCAGCGCTTCATTGGCCTGCTGTAATACCTGTGCCCGCAGGGTAGCGGTGATAACGGGATCAAAAGCGTGTAAAGGCTGCGGCGGCAATGAAGAGAAGCTGGCGGCAGCAACGCAAAGAAGCAGGGTGATGAAAACAGTTTTCAACAACAACGCATTTTAAGTAGGAGATAGCAAGACAAGCTGGCCAGGCCGATGGATGATCGACCCACAGCCCTGTAACAGCGCTGCAATAATATCTTTTTTTTCTGCTGTGGAATCAGTGGATGAACTATTACTACTCAAACGTTTTAGTAAATAAATGCATGTGTTATGAAAACGATTTCAGTTTTTTTTACCAAGTTTGAGGAGGTATTCCAAAATCAAAAACTGATTGCTATGCTAGAAACGCTCCAATTGCGGGGAAAACCCCCTCTTTTCAAATCTTTATTATTCCTCAGTTTTTTATTACTTTCTCTTATGGGTGAAGCGCAACTGAAAACGATTTCAGGCGTTGTCACAGATTCATCAGGGAATCCATTGCAGGGCATTTCAGTCACCGTTTTAAAATCCAAAACAGGTACCAGCACAGATGTAAAAGGCCGTTATACCCTTAGCGTACCGGCTGGTGCCACCCTTGTTTTTTCTTCTGCTGGTAGTGAAACCAGTACGGTTACAGTAGGCAACGCCACAGAGTACAATGTTTCACTGGTGCAGAAAGTAAGCTCACTGAACGATGTTGTGGTGGTGGGTTACGGTCGCCAGAAAAAAGTAAACCTTGTAGGTTCAGTAGGTACAGTAAATGTGGATGAAAAAATCAGCGGTCGCGCCCTGCCCAATATCTCGGCGGGCTTAAGTGGCCTGGTGCCCGGTCTTGCGGCTACGCAGTCTACCGGCATGGCCGGCCGAAATGGCGCCGCGCTCCTTATCCGCGGTTTGGGTACACCCAATAACAGCTCGCCGCTGATTGTGGTAGATGGTATACCAGATGTAGACATCAACCGCGTAAACGTAAACGACATTGAGACCGTATCCGTATTAAAAGACGCTACCTCTGCTTCTGTGTATGGTTCAAGAGGTGCCAATGGTGTAATCTTAATTACCACGCGCACCGGTAAAGGCATGAAGAAAACCATTTTTACCGTTAGCAGTAATACAGCGCTCGAAAAACCTACAAAGGGAATCAGCTTCCTTGCCGATTACCCGCTTGCGCTTACTACAGAACAAAGACGCGCAGCTACCAATACACTTCCCGGCAACCAGTTGTATAAGAATGGCACCATCGACCAATGGCTTGCATTGGGCATGATTGATCCATTGCGCTATCCCAACACGGACTGGTGGAACATTATCATGCGCGATGGAAAAATGCAGAACTACAATGTATCTGCAACAGGCGGAAGCGATAAATCTAATTTCTTTATCTCTGCCGGCTACCGCAAAGAAAATGGTTTGCAGATAAACAATGATTACGACCAGTACAATGCACGCTTCAACTTTGATTATAAAGTGCGTGACAATATGAACGTAGGCGTAAAGTTCAACGGTAACTGGTCTAATTTTACCTATGCACTGGAAGAAGGCTTTACAGACCCTGCCAGCACCAACACGGCAGGTTTTGATATGCAATACGCTATTGCGGGTATTACACCCTATGACCCCGCCACCGGTCTCTATGGTGGTGTAATGGCCTACGGAGAAGATCCCCAGGCCTACAACCCTTACCAGTTGTACATTAATAGTCCTAACCGCCAGACAAGACAGGAAGCAAACGGAACAGCGTATTGGGACTGGACACCCATTAAAGGCCTAACAGCTGGTCTTGATTACAACCTGATCTATTACAACCAGTTTAACTACACCGCGCCCACGCCTGCACAGGCTTTCAACTTTCAGACCAATGCCTTTGGCAGTCGTGTATACGTAGGCCCCAATGCAGCTGTAAGCAATACCAACCTGAACGGCTACAAAACGCTCATGAATGCGCGGTTGAATTACCATACTACTTTTGGTAAGAACCATGACCTTTCTGCGCTGTTTGTGTACAGCGAAGAGTACTGGAACGACCGCAACCTGTCTGCTTCCCGTAACGACCGTTATTCTTCTGCATTATCTGAAATTAACGGCGCGCTGTCTAACATCATTTCCAATAGCGGTAGTTCAAGTGCCGAAGGATTGCAATCTTACATTGGCCGTATTAACTATACCGCCTTTAATAAATACCTGCTGGAAGGAAATTTCCGCGTAGATGGTTCCTCCAAATTTGTAAAGGGGCAGCGTTTTGGTTTCTTCCCTTCAGTGGCCCTGGGCTGGCGCTTTACAGAAGAAGAATTTCTGAAACCGTTATTAGGCAATATTCTTAGCAATGGTAAGTTCCGCATTTCTTATGGCGGACTGGGCAATAACAGCGGTGTGGGCCGGTATGAGCAACAAACCACCCTCAGCGCTAACAATTATATGATTGCGAATACACAGGCCGTAGGTTTGGTGAACAGTAAATTGTTAAACCTGAATTTATCATGGGAGTCTACCAAGGTGCTCAATATTGGTCTTGAACTGGGCTTCCTCAACAACCGTCTTACAGCAGAGGCAGATTATTATGATCGTCTTACAAAAGACATCATCCTCGGCTCACAGTTGTCTAACCTGCTCACCGGCGCCTTCAGTGCACCCAATACCAATATCGGCAGCATGCGCAACCGTGGTGTGGAGTTAACACTTAACTGGAGAGACCGCGTGGGTAAATTCAATTATGGTGTTAGCGTAAACGGCTCTTACAACAAAACAAGGCTTGAAAGCTGGAGCCAGCTGCTCACACGCGGCGCCACATACTCAGGCAATACTGTCTTCCTGAATATGCCGTATAATTATGTGTATACTTACCAAGACAATGGCATTGCACAAACCTGGGCAGATATATACAACAATACTCCACAGGGCGCTCAACCTGGTGATATACTGCGCAAAGACATGAATGGCGACGGACGTATAGACGGTAACGATCAAACTGCTTTGCAGGCATCAAGAGACAGGCCAACCACCAGCTACACCCTGAATGCCTATGCGTCCTGGAAAGGTTTTGATGTAAGTATGATCTGGACAGGTACTGCAGGCAGAAAAGATTTCTGGCTGAACGCCTTTAACAACGTAAACTTTGGAACCTCACGGTTTGCTGTAACCGAACAATTGGTTAACAACCCATGGTCAGTAGAAAACCGTTCCGGTATCTGGCCAAGGATTGGCGGCAGCGGCAACAACACGGCACAAACCACCTTCTGGCTCGATAATATGAGCTACCTCCGGTTGAAGAACATTCAGTTGGGCTATAGTATTCCAAAAACATTGTTCAAGGCTCTGGGTGTATCCAATTTCCGTATTGCGGGTACCGTAGAAAACCTGCTCACCATTAGTTCTTACCGTGGATTAGACCCTGAAAAAGCGGGCAACAACAACAATATTTACCCCATTGTAAGATCTTATTCACTGGCCGTACAACTTAGCTTTTAAACTTGCTTTATATGAAACAATCAAGATATTTTTCAACAATGATGACGGCGGCCATCCTGGGCACCTGCCTGGTATTGGTTAGCTCCTGCCGTAAAAACTTATTAGACCAGTTACCTACTACTGATCCATCGCCCAGTACATTCTGGTTAACAGAAGCGGATGCTACAGCCGGCCTCAACGGTTTGTATGCTGCCACAAGGCCCTGCTTCGACAGAGATTATTATTTTGACGGACAATCAGAATACTTCCGCTGCCGTGGCACCAGCATTACATCAGGTAACCTTCGTTTGGGCGATGCCTATAATGGTGGCAACTTTAACCCTACCGGCTACGGCGGATCTTTCGATAACATGTATCGTTATCTCTATGGTGCCATTGACCGTGCCAACTATGTTATTGACAACGTAACAAAGATGCAGGCAAAGGGCGGCGCACTGGGTACTTCCACCGTATTAAATGTTATCCAGGGAGAAGCTCGTTTGCTGCGCGGCCTTTGCTATTTTAAACTGATCAGCATGTGGGGCGATGTACCTTATTATACCATATCACCCACTTCTAACGACCAGGTAGCTTCCCTGTCACGCACACCCATTGCACAGGTGAAAGATTCTATACTGGCTGATTATACCTATGCTTTCAATAACCTGCCTGTAAAAGCAAGTCTGTTTGGAAGAGCATCAAAACCTGCCGCACTTGCACTGCGTGGTAAGTTGCAACTCTACTGGGCTTCCTGGAACAAATATGGCTGGCCCGAGCTGGAAGGATTTACCCCCAGCGGCGCTGCTGCTACGGCCGCCTTCACCGCCGCTGCCGCAGATTTTAAATCTGTCATCAATGATTATGGTCTTACTCTGTATATGAATGGAGACCCCGGCCAGATAGACGGACTTGGCAAGAATGATATACTGCCCAACTACTATACCCTGTTTACACCTAAGGCCAATGGCAACCCTGAAATGATCATGGTATTCACCCACGGTGGTACCGGCACTTCACAGGGTGAAGAACTGATGCGCGATTTTTCCGGTCGTTCTCATGAAGGTTCTCAGTGCTGGGTAACCCCCCGCTATGAAATTGCAGACCGTTACCAGTCTACCGTTACCGGTGACTTTGTAACACCGCTCATACCCATGAACCCCACCGTACCTGCCAACGGCAATGTGGCCAGAACCACGCCCAATTCTGCGGTTAACCCTAACAGTTATCTTAACAGGGACTATCGTATGAAGTCTACCATACAGTGGGATTACGAGATGAGCGTTGGTATGGCATCACTGGCCTCTACCGGAAATGTACCCTTCATTTACCAGACATGGGCCGGTACCGTAAACATTGGTGGCGTTAATTACATTACTTATAATACTGACGGATGTAACTCAGGCTATGTGTTCCGTAAATTTTTACGCAACTATGCCGGCCAGGGCCGTTCAGACGGAGATTTTGCATGGCCTGTAATACGCCTTGCAGATGTTTACCTGATGTACGCAGAAGCCACCAATGAAGTAAGCGGGCCCCAGGCAGATGCTATTAGCCTGGTGAATGCCATCCGCCGCCGCGGCAACCTGCCTGCGCTGGCACCTGCAAAAACAGCTGATAAAACCAGCTTCTTCAATGCTATTGAGCAGGAAAGAATCATTGAACTGGTAGGAGAGGGACAGCGTTCTTTTGACCTCCGCCGCTGGAGAGCCATTGAAAGAGTATGGGGTGGACCCGGCAGTGCAGGGGTTTGGAGAATTGATACCTGGGGTGCTAACCAGACCCGTTACTTTCAGAATACCGCGGATCTGGAATACAAACAGGATTATATCTTTCGTATTCCGCCAGGTGAGCGAGACAGGAACCCGAACCTGACACAAAATATTCCCTGGAGATAAAAGAGAAACGGTTAAAAGAGCATTGGCTCATCAATAAAACAACTACTACAATGAAAAAAAATATTTTTATTTCACTTTCGGTACTGCTGGCCGCCATTACCTGGATATCCTGCAAAAAAGACCGGCCCGTAGATGAAGACGGCCTGCTCATTACCACCCGCCGAGAATGCTATGTGAGCAATTTTGAACTGCTGGGTACAGACTATGTAACCGTGCGTGTAGGCAGCGCCGTTATAGATACCACCGCGCAAACCGTAAAAGTTACAGTGGCCTTTGGCACAGACCTGAAAAATGTATACCCGCAATTTACACTGGCGCAAGACTGTAAGCTGAACCCCAAGATTACCGGCAGAACAGATATGTCTGATTTGGCCAATCCAAGAAAATGGACTGTTATTTCGGGCAATCGCCAGATACAGAAAGAATATACCGTTCAAGTAACCGTACAACCCCGGTAATTTTCAACTACTAAAAAAACAGATCATGCAATTCTCAGCAAAATATAATCATCCCTTGTTCCTGCTGGCCATGTCATTGCTGTTGCTGGCATCCTGCAAAAACAAAGAATATGCATTGCCCACTGCGCCCGATAACCTGCAGAACGATGCCATTAAAAGAACACTCGGACCCAATATCGTGGGTCAAACCATTGAGTTTGCCTACGCCATGGCCATAAAACCCAGCAAAGGCAAACTGGCCACCTGTGATGCAGAAGCTTCCATTGCGGGCGCTGCCGGCACTTTTATGGACAATAAATCTTACTTCACAAAATCCAATGGTGCAGACAGCGGGGTGGTTGTAGCTACTCCATCAGTAAACAGTGGCAACAAGACCAGTATCACCTATAACAAAGACACCTCAGCCGCTACCCTGCGCTATTATTACGTGATACCCGAGGCAGCCCGTGGCCAGAGTGTCAGCTTTACCTTTACCGCTACCAGCAGTAACGGCGAAAAAATCTCCATGAAGATGGGCCCTTACACTATCTCCAAAATGGATATGGTGCGTAACCTGGCCGTAAGCAATAACAATATGGCCTATATCTCCATTGCAGATACTGCCGTATACAATGCTGCCAATGCCGCTGCCAACGCCGCCAAGATTGACTTGGTATACCTTTATCGTAACCTCACCACCAGCACTTTTGGTCATGCACTGGTATCGCCTGCGGCGGATACCTCTTACCTGCCTGGTATTACCTTGCCCACCGGTGTTAACCGCAGCACCAAAACGCAGAAGGTATTTAACATGCAGGATTATAACCTGGCACGACTGCAATACGGTGGCATTTTTGTAGACGATATCGATTTCCAAAAAATTGATCTCTCTAACCAACCCAATTACGCCATCAACCTGAAAGCAGAAGCAGGGGTATGGGTAGAGACGGCCGACAAAAAATACCGCGCCTATATTTATATCAACTCAGTAAATGCCAATGGTTCTGCCGTTATCAGCATGAAACGGTATGCGTTATAAGTTCACGGGCATTCATAAATGATACTACATGTGCTGCCAATAACAGCAGTGCACAACCCGTTCTTTTTTTGACATAAGCATCCCTATAAAAGGTATTTATTAGTATGTTTTCACATGTTAGTAAGTACCTTTTTTTTACACTAAAATAGTACGCCATGAAGGCATTACAGCCGCTTTTGCGCCACCTGGTTTTATTTACCCTGTGCATTACCGTTATACAAGCAGCTGCTGCGCAGGCTTTCGTGCACCCGGGCGTCGACCAGTCCTCGGCTGATCTTGAATACATGAAAACCAGGGTACTGGCTGGTGAGCAACCCTGGAAGGCTGCGTTTGACCGTTTAAAAGCTGCCACCGATACAGCCTTCACCGCAAAAGCGCACCGCCATGTGTTGCGCGGGCCTTACGGCAAACCCAATATTGGTGGTGACGATCTTTCAAAGTCGGCAAATATGGCGTACAACTATGCACTGGTATGGTATATCACCAGCAACAAAACCTACGCCTCAAAAGCGATAGAGGTGCTAAATACCTGGTCGCCCGTATTATGGGATCTTGATTACAATGATGCCAAATTACTGGCAGCGTGGACGGGCCATCTCCTCTGCAATGCTGCCGAGATTTTGCGCTATACCAATGCCGGCTGGCAGGCAGCAGATATTCAACGTTTTAGTAAGATGCTTACAACGGTATATTATCCCCTGATGCGGCCTTATTACCCGCAGGCCAATGGGAACTGGGACGGGGCCATTATTCATTCACTGCTGGCCATAGCCATCTTTACTGATAACCGCCCGCTGTTTGAGAATGCCGTAGGGCATTTTAAATGGGCACCGGTCAATGGCAGCCTTTTCAAATACGTATACCCCAATGGTCAGTGCCAGGAAAGCCCGAGAGACCAGGGCCATGTGCAACTGGGCCTGGGTGAATTTGCCGGCGCCGCACAGGTTGCCTTTACCCAGGGCACCGATCTTTTCTCCATGGCCAATAACAGACTGGCACTGGGTTATGAGTATACTGCGCGTTACCTTTTGGGCAACCAACCTTATTGTTACTGCAATATTTCAGAACGTGCCCGCACATTGCGCGATGATTATGAGACTGTATACCGGCATTACGACGCCATGGGCATTACTTTGCCGTTTACAAAACAGGCGGCAGACTCCATCCGGTCAAAAGCATCGCGCAGCACACTCACTGCACTCCGCGCCGCGCACGCACATCCGCAAAAAGAAAAACCCATTCCTGCGCC
>DATJGC010000288.1:0-8065 GCA_035495345.1 Chitinophagaceae bacterium
AAACCCAACTGACCCCTATAGCCTGGCGGGATGGTTTGGCACCCATGTAGACAAGGCCCTCCTTGGCATTCCACACATGTACAAAGGCGAAGGCATTCCGTTTGACCCGGAAGGACTTATGAGCACCCTGCCCGCCATTGCCCAGGTAATCTTCGGCTACCTGGCCGGTAATTATATTATACAGAAAGGAAAGACCTTTGAAATGTGCACCGGCCTCTTTGTTACAGCCGGTGTATTGCTCTTCGCCGGTTTTTGCTGGCATATGGTCTTCCCCATCAATAAAAAAATCTGGACCAGCTCCTTTGTTGTATACACCACGGGCCTGGCGCTCTTTGTACTGGCTATTCTCATTTACCTTATTGAAATGAAGGGCTGGAAATCATGGATCACCCGCTTTTTTGATGCCTTTGGCAAAAACCCGCTCTTCATCTTTTTTCTAAGCGGTTTTTTACCGCGCATACTGGCACTGCTTCGCTGGAAAGACCATACCGCGCCAGATGGCAAACCCGTCTATACCAGCCTGCTGCCCTGGTTCTATGAACATGTCTGCAAAAATATTTCTGTGAACCTGAATAACGGCTCATTACTCTACGCCCTTTTAATGGTTAGTTTTTACTGGCTGATTGCTCACTGGTTAAACAGGAAAAAGATCTACATAAAAGTATAGGCCGGGCATAACGCTTTAAGATCAACGTTTTTTTTACCGCAGCAACAATGCATGTTTAAAAAATTTTTACAAAAAATATTGCGCGCGCCCGTTACGCGACTGGCCAACAAAATCTCCTCCGCACCGGTAAAAAAAGATGTTTTTGCTTCGCTGGATTGTGTACTCAAAGATATCCGCGCCGGTAACAAAAACACCGGCGTAACCGTTCCCTTCAACATGAACACGGGCCGCTTTGTCGTTTTCTCAGACCAGCACAAGGGCGCCCGGGATTATGCAGACGACTTTGCCATTGCAGAAAACAATTACCTGGCTGCGCTTGATCATTACTATACCAACGGCTTTACCTTTATCAACCTGGGAGATTGCGAAGAGCTCTGGGAAAACAAACCAGACCTGGTGATGAAAACCAATAAACGCGCCCTGCAATCAGAACTGCGCTTCTTAAAGGAAGAACGTTATTACCGCATCTTTGGCAACCACGACTTGGAATGGAAATACCCCTTTCAGCAGGTACTTTACCTGAAGCCGATATTTGGCGACGCGCTCAAGATTTACGAAGGCATTGAGTTAACGACCGATTATAACGGCAAATCATACTCGCTTTTTATGACGCATGGTCACCAGGGCGATAAACGCAGTGATGGCAGCCCCCTGAGCACCTGGCTGGTGGCCGCTATCTGGACGCCCATACAACGTTTCCTCAATATTAATATCAACACCACTTCCGATTCATTTGCCCTGGTAGACGCGCACAATATTATTATGTACGATTGGAGCGCCACGCAGAAAGATCTCCTGTTTATTTCAGGCCATACCCATAAACCGGTCTTTGCTTCGCTTGATCATATAGACCTGCTCAACCATCAATTACAGGCCGCCAAACTGGCCGGCCATCCTGAACAGGTGAAAAAGATTGAAGAAGACCTTGCCGGCTATGCCAAAGAATATGAAGGCAAAAAATTTGTAAAAAGCATGGCAGCGCCCACCTACTTCAATACGGGCTGCTGCTGTTTTGATGATGGCGATATCTCCGGCATTGAAATAGAAGATGGACTCATACGCCTCATAAAATGGGAAACCGCGCAGGACGGCAGCTCCGTTAAAAAAGTGCTGGAACAATCGCCCCTCTCCTATATTTTTGAACAGATGGGTTAGCAGCATAAAAATTAACCTTCAGCCCCGCCGCTCCGCCTGTCCGTCAGAACAGGACTCATACGCTGATCGCTGCTGTTTAATTAGCTGCTTCCTCGCGTCTACAGCATGAAATGACTAAGCAAAAGACTTTTGACTTTTGACTCACTGTTGTCCGGGTAATCTTTTAACTGATCGGCCTCAAAGCCGGCCGGGCTTCTCACCCGCAACGCCGCTGTGTTTTACTTTTATGCTATAACTGAGCTGTAGTAAGCTTTTCAGCCATTGCCTGGTTGAGCTGTAGTACAAAGCTCACGTAAAACGAAGGCGGCTTTTGCAGGTGCTGTTGTCTAGATAGCCTTAGTAAGCCCCATACTCCGCATACCAGTCACAAAGGAGTGCGCACAAAGCGTTTCATAAAAAACTAGAAATTATTAATCGGACAGCAGTGATTCAAAAGTAAAAAGTCAAAAGGCTTTTGCTGGGTTTGTTTCACGCAGCGATACAGCGAAGCAGCGGGCGCATCGCCTCAACCGTCTGACCCTTGGTCTGACGGCTTAAGGCGATGAAGGCTTATCGTCACGCTTATTGATATTATCTCTTCATCCGGCAAGGGCAACTCGCTGCGGTTGCTACCCCGTCAGACCAAGGGTCAGACGGGGATCGCTGCTCGTTTGCGAAGAACCGTTTACGAGTCACAGACTCGGTAGAACATAGAAATACGAAGTCGGAGACTTCGTATAGCGGCCTCCCATTTGCCTCCTTCTGCCGCAGCAAATGATGCTACTCTAACTGAAACCATGCTGAGCAAAAGAACTGAAGACTGAATCTGAAAACTAAAAACTGCGAACTAAGAACTGAAGACGCTTACCAGTCCTTCTCAGGTTTATTGGGCTGGGGACTGCCCTTCTGCATTTTTTGCTGAATCTCTTTTTCTTTTTGCTGCAGTGCTTTTAATAATTGCTCCACCTGTTGTTTATTGAGCTTGCTTTGCTGTTGTTGTGGTTTCTCCTGCTGCTGTTGCTTCTGATCCTGTTTTTTGTCTTTCTTGTCTTTGTTCTCTTCGTTCTTCTGCTGCTGTTGTTTCTTTAGCTCCATCAGCGCCTTCTGCAGGTTTTCACGCGCTTCGTTATCGGTGGCATCCAGTTTTAAAGACTCCTTCCAGGCTTCAATGCTTTCCTGCAATTTTTGTTGCTTGCTCAATGCCACCCCTTTATTGTAAAAGGCTTTTTCCTTCATTGCCTTGTCCGTAGTGTTTTCAATGCTGTGCTCATAAGATGCCACGGCATCTTCCGGTTTGCTGGCCCTGTATTGCGCATTACCGTTGTTATAATTGGCAGTGGCATCTTTTGGGTTGGCGGTCAGCGCCTTTTTATACTCCTGCTGAGAGGCTTCGTAATTCTTTTGCTTGTAAAGCTCATTGCCTTTATGAATAACGGCATCCTGTTGCTGCGCGCGCAGGGTGCAGGCGGTTAAACAAAGAACGGGTATCGCTAAATACTTTTTCAGGCCATTTTCATTTTACGTTCAGGAATAAAGGTTTCTATCATCAGCAACACAAGTGCCAGGGCCAGGAACCACTGAAAATAACTTTTATAATCAGTAAAAGATCGGTCGCCGGTGGCTGTTTGTTCAATGGTAGACAGCTGCGCCATTATTTTGGCCGCCGCATCATCCGTGTCATCCAGCCGGAGGTATACACCGTGGGTGGCTTCCGCCAGTTGCTGCAACTCCACTTCGTTTAATTTAGTAACAATGGCACTACCCTGCGCATCCTTGCGTACTTCGTTGGTAGCATGGTCAATAATGGGGGCGCCCTCTGGCGAACCAATACCCACGCTGTTGATCATTACCCCGTTTTGCGATAATGACTTGGCCAGCTGCAGCGCCTCCGGGTCATGGTCTTCGCCATCTGATATCAGTACAATTGCCTTGTATTTTCTTTCCTTGCTGTTAAACCCGCTGTTGGCAATCTTAAGTGCTTCACCTATCACGGTACCTTGCACCGGCACAGCTTCTGGCCCTGCATTTTGTATATACATTTTGGCAGCGCCATGGTCTGTGGTAAGAGGCATTTGCATATAGGCCCTGCCGGCAAAGAGCACCAGACCAATCCGGTCGTTCTCCATGCGGTCCATCAGCTTTGTCACCAGTTGTTTGGCGCGCTCCAGTCGGTTCGGTTTGCTGTCCTCTGCCAGCATACTGTTGCTTACATCCAGCGCCACCATCACATCTACGCCTTTGCGGTTAACCCTGTCCGTTACACCGGGGCGCTGCAGGTTGGCAGCGGCCAGCACTATAAGCGCAAGCGCCAGCATGGCTACTGCAAATTTAACTGCAAACTTAAGCGGCGAATAATTCTGCACCAATGCTTCCACCAGTGTAGGATCGCCAATCTTCTTCTGCATCTTTTTCTTCCAGGCCAGCAGCCAGAAGAACAATACCAGCAAAAGCGGCAACAGGGCAAAGCCTATCAGAAATTGTATATGTTCAAACCTGAAATTCAAATGTGGTTATTTTATGACCGATGGTTCACTCGCCGCCTTTTATCCATCCCGGAAATAGCCAGCGCTCTTGCCCTGAAATTACAGGTCAGACAGTGAAAAAAGCATACCAATTATAATTTTAGCGAAGCTTTTTGAGTAGCAAATGCCCGGCATGGCAATCCTCTTTACCTTTTACCCTTAAAAAAGCCCATTTCCTGCAGGATGCCTTTTAAAATACCGATGCGCACGGGCCGCATGTCAAAGGAACGGTTAGGACCATTTACTTCCAGCGAAAAGAAATAAGGATGTTTGTTTTCCTCTATCCAGCCAATAATCCATCCTACGGGTTGTCCATTCGGCTGAAAGCCCCAGCCTGTTTTATAGCTAAGCCGGTAATTGGCGTTTTCTTCCTGCAACATCACATTGCGCACTGCCTGCTGGGTGCTTTTGAAGAAAGGCAATTGATCAAAATAAAGTTTTTTTACCAGGCCCAGTTGTTCATCGCCCGTTACCTTAACGGAGTTATCCAGCCAGAATGTATCCAGGTTTGCCCCTATTTTGAATTTGCCATAGCGTTGTCCATAACCCAGCGTATCTAACCAGAATTGCATGGTATCTTTTCCAATTCTCCTGGCTACGGCCTGGTAATAAGGTACGGCAGATGCCTGGAAGGCCTCTTTCATACTCAAGTCTTTGTTCCAGCCAACAGCGGTATCACCCAGCGGATAAAAACGGGTAATACCATCCCAGGGAATCACCATGGTAGTGCTGCTGATTCTGCCGGTTTGCAAGCCTATCAGTGAGTTTACAATCTTAAACGTAGAGGCGGGCAGGTAGGCGCTGTCTTTAAAGGCAGGTAAATTATAAATAGTAAACTGGCCCTGGGCATTGTCAAACAATCCAAATGAACCGGTAACGCCGGCGCTGTCAAAAAAGCGCTTCAGGCTTTTGTCTTCGGTTACATTGTTCGACTGGCAGGCGGCAAAAAGAAGCGTGAGCGGCAACAATAACAGAGCAAGTCGGCGCATGTATACAATTTTCGCAAAGGTAGTGCGGGGATGCTCATAACCACGGGGCCCGGATCGATTTCTTTTCCTTGTATTGTGCCTGCAGCAATGATACTACGCGTTGAGTACTTACAGTTAGTGAGAGCGTCATTCTGATCAATGCGAAACGGGCATTACTGTTTTCCAATCATTTTCAGCAGTTGCAGGTATACGCCGCCGGTAGCACCAACAGCAGCCTGCAGGCTATCATCCATCCCCACTGCCGGCGCCTGTACATCGGCCACATTATACGCCGTCATTAACCTGCCGGTACGCTCAAAAACATTCCTGTTCAGGTCTATCCATTTTTTGATAATTGTACGCGCCAGTTCTTTCTGACCACAGCGGTGTAGCCCCCAAACCATCATCCATTGCAAGGCAGGCCAGCCATTGGGGGCATCCCATGGTTGCGTGCCTGTAATGGTGCTCGCCTGTATACCGCCTTCCTTTAGCAACGAGGTCTTTACCACATCGCCTGCTTTTCTTGCCAGCAGGCTCATATAATCAGGTTTCTGGTCAAAAAAACAAAATGGATAAATACCGGCAGCAGTGATAACAGCTGATTGCCTGTTCTGTACAAAATTATAATCCGTATAAAAGTTGAGGCGTTTATTCCAGCAGTATTTGTCGATGGCCGCCAGCCTGAGAGATGCTTTTTGGCGGAAGGCGGCCACGGCGGCATCGTCACGTTGTAACAACTTTCCTTTTGCAATCACCAGCTCTAACTGGTACAATAAACAATTGAGATCTACCGGTATCAGCTGTGTTACCTGCAGGCTGCCAGGGTTCTTCTTATCCGTTAGCCAACGGCTGCTGCCATTCCACCCACTGGTAGATGCGGCACGCAGTTCCCGGTAAACACGCTTTGCAGCGGGGGCGGATAATCTGGCGGTGAGCGAAACGTCTTCATAATAGGCCTCTGGCCTCGGTGTATCCTGTTCATCCCAATACCGGTTCAGGATGCTGCCATCTCTTAACCTTACACAATTTTTTGCGGCGTGCATAGGCGCCAGTTTTGCACTACCCTGCATCCAGTAATTGTATTCCTTTTCAAGTTGCGGCAGATAGGTGCTGTAGGCGCTATCGCCTTTAAGGGTTGCCAGCATATCTACCATTAAAGCAAAAACAGGCGCCTGTGATCTACCGAGGTAGTAGCTGCGGTTGCCGGTGGGTATATAACCAAAACTATCAATAAGGTAGGCAAAGTTTTTTACCATGTCTTCAAGTAACAGCTCTTCGCCATGCTGTGCAGCGCCCAGCATCATGTAATAACTGTCTGTATAATACATTTCCCTGCTGCGCCCGCCCGGCACCATGTAGGGGTACGGTAGCGGCAATAAGGAACCCGTATTGGAAGCAGAGTCTGCCGGTCTTCTTAACAAACCCCAGATATTGTTGATATGCTGTTCAATGTCTTTTTCTTTGGTGATATAGGTAAGCTGAGGGGTAAGGGGCAGTATAAAGTTTTCTTCAACAAATAATTTTAAAGAAAAACGGATGGCAGGGTTGGCCATGATCTTATTGTATGCAGCCACTATTTCTGCCGGGGCCTTCCTGGGGCTGCAGTCCGCAAAAGTTTTGCTGTCTGGAAATAAACGCGCCATTTGTACATCATGAAAGAGGCGCCCATACAGCTTATCCGGACTTACAGGCGTTTGCGCACAAAGCTGCATAGCCAGCAGGTGGAGCGCCACCAGTATCTTGCAATGTTTTTTCATGTTGTGTAAAGGTAAAGCAGATGCGGCGCATTACCGGCAGCAGAAAACCATTTATGGCCCAATTGCCTGGCTGTAAGCATGGTCTGCTACGTCGCTACGCTGGAAGCCATGTAGCCATGACAGGACTGGTATTTTTTACAATGGGTGGGTGAAAGCGGTCTGGGCGGTAAAGGAGGTTGTGCTCTTGCAAGAAAAACGCAGCATCAATGGTTGGAGGAATACCAGCGAGGGTGGCAATAGTTGATGCTGGTAAACCTACCCATTAATGCCGAGACAGCAATTGGGCATGCGCGGCGTTGGGGGCTGGAGCTGCATTTTATTGGGCTGCTGTTGGCGTTTAACCATCAGCAGTAATAAGAGAGGGTAAGCCTAACTATATTGGCTATTATCTGCAGACGTAGTATATGGAACCTTTTTGCAGCTGGCTCAGCAGGCAGGGGCAAACTTTATCACAATGCACATAAGAAGATGCACTGAACAAAACACCCGCCCTGCGATCAACCAGCCGCAATGGCTCCATATAAAACGAATACAAAGGAAAGAATGGTTTAATGGTGAACAGCACTTACTGGCATCCCTTATTAAAAGTTTACTGCAAAGCCCACGTTTACTGAATAATCAGCAAATGCGGCGTCGCCCTGTGCATAGGTGCCAGTGATGGCAGTGCGCCTTTTATCTGCATAGCTCTGTGTACGATCGCGCTTCAACGCATATGGAACAAAAGCATACAGTGTAACTTTATTGAACTTGTAAGATACACCTGGCTCCAGCGAAATGATATATCCCGGCCTTCTGAAACCTGCACTTCCGCCAATTAAATCTTTGGCAGGCAGGCGTTCTTCACGAATACCTACTGAACCGGTAAAACGTCCGGCGCTCAGGTTTACGCCACCGCGTACCATGTACTGATCAGGAACGCTCATAGTAGCACTGCCATACAGGATAGCGCTGGCCGCAGGGGCATTTTGGCGGGAAGAATACACACCATTTTGCTCTCTCGGGTTTAACAGGTAATAA
>DATJGC010000289.1:0-9350 GCA_035495345.1 Chitinophagaceae bacterium
CCTACCACCGCCCATGTTGCGTGTAGGTTATATTGTTCAAACAAGTCCAGCATTTCTGGTATCAGCTTCAGTGTATTGCTGTAGCATTGCTGCCGCGCATAACGGTCCTTTTTATCGAATACACCCCAATGCAATTCAAAATCAAGCGAAATGGTAAATATGCTACTCATAAGAATCAATATTCGTTATAACATTTATGTTGAGGATATGAAAAACAGGAATGCCAGCAGAAGTTGCGGAACAGTTTTATTAAACATTGTGTTGCCTGTACCTGGCGCGTTATCTGCATTGTCAGCAACCTGTTGTTGGCGGTAATCCATAAAACCAATAATGACAATCAGCAGCAGGTAGATGACCATGGTTTTCTGGCGGCTGATGATACCCAGGTTTGAAAGCGTTCCTGAAAGCGCCAGCGAGGTGGCAATGAAGAGTACAAGACTTGCTTTTACCAGGGCGCTGCTGCGCAACAGGTATTGTATTATACCGCGTTTGAATAATGTAAAGGTGAGTAAGAGGTAGAACAAATTCTCCAATGAAATAATCAATCCGAGCACACCGGGCGCATCAAAGAATAGCGGCCTGAACCAGAAAGTGAATAGCTTTAATGGCAGGGAGTAATTAGAAATATCAATACCCGAATTGGATTTGGCCAGTTCAAAGGAGCGGTGTGACGATAATTCGTCAAAACTATTCATCAGGTTATCGCTATCCAGTTGTGCAAAGGCAATGATATCATTATACAAAAAATACACAGCGCCGCCCACTGCCAGCAACACCAGCAGTTTCTGGTAAAGTGGTGTTCGTTCCCTGGCGGTAAGCAAACCTGCTAAAATGCCCAGGCAGGCCAGGAAAAATACATGGGGTCTTACATGGTAAATGATCAGTAAGCCGATGAGCAATGCTGTTTTGCGGCTATGCAGTTTGCTAAGTCCAAACATTGTTATTGCCAACCCAAGTAAGATGGGCGCACCTTTGCCCAGTGAAGCGGTCCAATAGTGCATGTTAGGAAGAAATAAAAAGATCGTCACCAGGTCTGCTCCCTTCCATGTATGCCTGAAGCGGGTGTTTTCAATAAATACGATATAGAAAAAGATAAAGCTCCAGTAACCAATCCATGCAAAGAGCAGCATGATCATCGGGTAAGAGAAGCCTATGACGGCGGTAAAAGGGTAGGCGAGGAAATCAATAAAAGTTGTACCGGTTCCATAGGCTTCCATCCACGATGTATACAAGGTAGCAGAACGTTCAAAATAACCGGTAGAATCAGAGGCCGAAGTCTGTGCATACAGGTAGTAAACGGTTGCCAGCAGCACATGGTACCAGAATAGTTTTTTCATCAGCCCCACATTAAACCAGCTGTAATGGGTACTTATTACGCCTAATAACGGTACCGTGATGAGGTATAAAAAAACAAGAAGGGGGATAAGACCTAGCATACTTTAAAAGGCGATGTCAATAGCTGATCGTATATTTTTTGCAGGTGCAATACCATGGCTTGCATATCAAAATGCCTGACCACCGTTTTGCGGGCAGCTACCTTTAGCGCTTCCATTTTCTCCGGGCGGTTCAGCAATTGAGAAATACTGTTTAACAGTTGCAGCGGCTCGTTTACCGGCGCCAACAGGCCATTTTGCTGGTCTTGCACCACTTCGTTGATACCGCCTGCATTGGTGCAGGCAGGAATGCACCCCATTGACATTGCTTCAAGCAATGCAAGCGGCAATCCTTCAAAAGAAGAGGTCATCATAAAAATATCCATGGCATACAACCATGGGCGTATGTCTTGTTGCATGCCGGCAAAATGGATATATTCTGTTGCCTTCAATTCTTTTGTTTGCCTGTGTATCTCTTCTCTCAATGGTCCGTCTCCTGCTATAATAAATTGCAGCTGCGGGTGCAGCCTATGTAGCTGTGTGGCCAGCTCCAGCCAGGTATGAAGCCGCTTCTGGGCCCTGAATACGCAGGCAATTCCAATTACGATAGCATCAGGAGAAATGCCGTAGTCATTGCGCACATTTGTACTAACAGGAAGAAGGCGTGAGAATTTTAATGTGTCGATGCCGTTTACAACCACTTCCACCGGAGGGTCTGGTTTTGTAAAATGTTGCCGGATAGATTTTGCTACTTCTGCAGAAACGGCAATGACCTGCTGTTGCATGGAGAAAGTCCACTTATTCATGTAAAAGGTTAGTGGATGATAGCGTTCCCATTTGTTATGCTCCGTATAAATTACAGGTACCCTGGTGATGCGACCGGCTAATCTTCCGGCTACACCACCCCATGGAAGATGGCAGTGAATCAGCTGTATGCGATGTTCTTTAACATAGGCTGCAATCTTTCTTTCCTGCAGGAGTATTTCTATGTTATTGTTTGCGGGAAAACAAATGACCGTGCCTCCCGCTGCTTCCAATTCCTGCACCACCTGGTTCTTCCAGGGCAAAAAATACAGGTAATGAAAATGGTATTTAGATTTATTATGTTTTTTTAGGGTTTCTGCCAGCAATAATTCTGCGCCTCCTCTGCCCAAAGACTTTATGATGTGCAATACCCGTACAGGTGAAGAGGCGGCAGTTATTCTTCTTATTTCCGCAACCCCCGGCGCAGTTTGAAATGTGTGCATCTGTATGGCTTGTTAGTGTGTTGTTAGTTGTTCGTATTCCTGTATAAACCGGTCGGTAATCAGCGTGCTTAAATAATTATTGGTCACCAGTTCAAGAGCGTTTTGCGTAAGCATGCTGTTCTTCTTTTTATCATGCACTATTGATTTCATAGCATGTACAAAGGCGTTCTCATCTCCTTTGTTAACAAGGTAACCCGTCTGCCCATCTATTACTATTTCGCTGATGCCACCAACATCATAGGCAACCACCGGCAGCTTAACGGTGAATGCTTCCAGTATAACCCCGGGCAAACCTTCTATCTGGCTGGGCAGCAACAATGCATCTGCGGCAGCCATCATTTCTACCACCGCCTCCTGTCTTCCGAAGAAAATAATATTTGCTTGCAGGCCTTTTTCTCTTACCATGTTTTCAATATCATTTCGTAGCGGCCCATCACCTACCAACTGCAGCGATGCCTGCGGGAAGAACTGCAGGAAAGAACTGAAAATGCGGATTAAGGCGCTATGGTTTTTCTCAAATGTAAAAGCCCCTACGTGTATAAATACAGGGTTACGCCGGGGTTGATTACAAATGGTATGTATATTCACAATACGCGCTGGCAATGGCTCTACGCCATTGGGCACAGTGCTTAGCTTTTCTTTAAGCGACGGGAACAGTTGTGCAAAATCAGCTGCAGAATGCCTGCTCACAGAAATAATTTTATCCGTAAAGCTGAAGAGGAACCTGTTCCATACTCTTGCAGGCCATGATCTGATGTACAGGCTAATCATACTGGCATTGCGGAATACAATGGGTTGCTTCCAGCGAAAAATGATTTTAGAAAACACCGCGTACTTCAGGGTATCACCGGCATTGGCCTGCACAATGTCTGGTTGTTCCTGTTGCACCAGTCTGGCCAGTCGCCGCCATGCGGGCCAATCAATCCACCTGAATGAAGGATGGCCACCAATATCAAGCATCCTGCCTGCAAAGGGGAATTTTGCGTTGCCGCCAAACAGGCTGGCGATGATTGCGGTATGCCCGAAAGCGGGCGTGTGCCTGGCCAGTTGTGCAGCAAATATTTCTGCGCCGCGCAGCTGTTGCTTTTGTATCAGGTGGAGAATGATCATGTATTTGCAGGGGTGAGCTGGTAGAGATAGTCTTCCATCCTGGACGCTATTACACCCAACTCAAAATGTTCCACCGCATAGGCGCGCGCATTTGCGGCCATTTCAATGGCGGTTGTTCTGTTGGTTGTAAACCAGCGCATGGCGGCGGTCATTTCAATCAAAGAGCCTGCTGTAAAAAGAAAGCCTGTGCGCAGGTGCGTAATTATTTCCCTGTTGGCCGGAATATCAGTGGCTATCACCGGAAGGCCAGCCATCATTGCCTCTACAATTACGCCGGAAAATCCTTCGCTGTAAGAGGCCACCAGCAGGCAGTCGAACGATGGCATCAGCTCCGGGAGGTTATTGCAATTGCCGGCAAGGATAACTTTGCCTGCAAGCTGGTATTCACTGATAAATTGTTCAAGTGAAGCGCGACAGGGTCCATCACCCGCTATTTGGAGCACAGCATCCGGGCGGAAGGTCAGAAACTGGGTGAATGCTTGTACCAGATCCGCCTGTCCTTTCAGCTTTACCAATCTGCCGATGTTGAGAAAGCGCAGGGTTGTATCATTTGCCTTTCTTTGATGATAAGCAAACAGGTTTTTATCGCGCCCCCTGTGAATGACTTCAATGGCCGAAGCAGGTATCGCCAGTTGTTGCATGCCGGCCAGCTTGATGGCTGCTGAGTTGGCTATGAATCCTCTGCAAATACCTGCGGTATGTTTGTTTAGCCATTTGAAGAAGCTGACCCCAAGGCGGGCTTTGCGCGGTAGTTGTTGGTTATAGGCAGTTCCATAGAGATCACTTACCAGGCAACCCACCGCCGGTATTTTTGTTGTTATTGCAACGGCTCTTGCTACCAGCTCAGAGCGTGTTAAACAAGCAACGATGAGGGAAGGGTCTTCGGCCAGTACAACACGCAATAACTTAATGTACGCGCGTAGAAATCCATATTTGGCACCGAGGTTAATGCTATAGACTTTTATTCCTCTGGCAATAAATTTTGCTTTGAGCAAATCGCCTTGGTAGATATGGCATACAACAGGTTCTATTTTTCTGAACCGGCTACAGTTTTCAAGAAGACTTGTTTCAGCGCCACCCATCTCCAGGCTGTCTATCACAAACAAGACTTTCTTTCCTGGCGGTGTTTGCACCTGCTGCCAGTTATGGTCTTTTGTAGCCTGGCCCGCACTTACCGTCAATCCGTTCACTGAACGCTTGAAGTTATTGTTCATAAAAGCGTTCCTCGTTCATTATCAGTGTAGGCGTATAATCGTTACGGGCGGGCGAAGGTTTAATAAACTGCAGGGTTTCAGGGTCAAGGGTTTTGCCGGTTTTACCCCGTATGCCATGCCAGATGCCAAGAAGCCGTAGATTTGTTCTTTGCCATCTGTCTGGAGCCAACAGTGCGGCCGCCAGCAATAATTTACTTTGCAACAGCAGGTACGCACAAAGCGCAGTGATGGAGAAATATTTTTTAAGAATAAGCAGGTGGTTTCTTGCAGAATAGTATCCACGCCAAGCGCTGGCCCTGGTGAAACTTCCGCCTCCACCCAGGAACAGGCGATTTTCAATTCCGGTCTGCCATACCGCAAGCTTAAAGCCATACTTTTTCAAGCGCAGGCAATACTCATGATCTTCAGCCATCATAAAAAAGCGACTGTCTACAATGCCTGCCGTTGTAAATGCTGGCACTGCAATGATGGCACCATCCATCATAACGTAATCTGCCTCTTGCAGCTGCTGACTATTTTTCAGCGGGCGTTTTTTGCCTCTTTTAATAGCCGCGCCGCTAAAACCCAGCATGGCATAGCCTGTACCATGTATTTTGTCGATCAACGTTGCCAGCGCGTTTGTTGGATATTCTGTGTCATCATCCAACACCCAGATAAATTGGATGCCGGTAAGAGAGGCAGCATATTGCATACCGGCCGCCAGTGCTCCTGCGCACCCTGTATTCTCTTTCATTAGAATGATATGTATATCCTGCCTGTTTTGCAAGTAGTCCAGGTACTGGGCCGTTGCATCGTGGCTGCCGTTATCTACTATAATCAGCTTAACAGGTGGCAGTGTTTGCCGTAATACATTCTGCACGGCGCGTTGCAACTCCTTTACACGGTTGAAGGTTACCAATATAGCACAGACCTGAATCACTCGTTCACTTGCATTGTGTACAGCTATGTTTGTTTCAGAGCAAAGCATATTTTATCACCCTTACATAATTTACAAAGCGGAGTGGATTATGCCGAATGGCTTTTAGCAGGTAGGAGACAGACTCCGGCTTTCTTTGCAGTTTATAACATGAGAAGGCAACAGCTGCGTAGATATTGCTGATTTCTTTTTTGTCGTTCTCATAAATAAAGGCATAATGTTTATTGATAAATTGAATACCGCCTTCCCTGATTCTTTTCCAGTTGGTGCGAATTCTTTCGCCTTCATGTATATTGATTTGCACTAAAAATGCATCTATGATAACGATCTTATAGTATTCATTGCGGAAATAGCTGAGGACGCGATAACCCAGGTCTGTCTGGATATTAGCCTGCAGCGATGCGTCATACCCGCCTACTGCCAGAAATACTTCCCTGCGCAGGAACAATGATCCGCAGGTAAATTTCAGGGGCACCACATGTCCGAACACCCGGTAATTCTTCATGCCTTCTTTTACGCAGGTGCCATCTGCAAACCGCCTGATGGCGCCGGCGCAGAGCATTCCTGTATCAGCCTGAATATTGTTCGCAACAGTAGCCAGCCAGTCAGGATAGGCTTCGTCGTCACTGTCAAGGAAAGTTATGAACTCGCCTGTTGCGGATCTGGCGCCCACATTCAGGCTATCTGCCTGGCCGGTATTGGCCTTTTTTATATAATGAATTCTTTGGTCTTCCAGGAAAGGTTGCAGGGCCAGCTCGGTATCGTCTGTAGAACCATCGTCTACAATGATCATTTCCCAGTCATGGTATTGTTGGTCCAGGATACTCCTGATGGTAGTTTGAACAAGTATTGCCCTGTTATAAGTGGGTGTAATGATGCTAATCATGCAATATTGGTGAGCAGGATACCGAAAGTTTGTTTAGCACATAAAAATCTTGAATGAATTCAGCAATTCATTTTTTTTGAGGAAATACTTTACATAGAGGCGTTTTCGCTTAATGATTTCTTTTCTCAATTCCCTTTTTTGTACGTCTCCAAAGAAGTTGCAGCGCTGCATTAATTTTCTCGTTTCAATGGCCTGTTTAAACTGGTCCAGGATTTTACAGGGGCTGTAGATTCCACCCTTGTGCTTGCGGTAACTGGCGCCCATAAACCCCAGGTCGGCCGCTTTGCCATAAGTGGCCAGTAAACCAAACAGAAATGCATCGGCGCTTTTGGCATTGTATATCTCGGTGGGAGCGCTTTCAAAACATTTTCGAAACACCACTGAAAGGGTAGGGATGCTGATGTGAAAGATGTCTTCGCTTGAAAAAATTGTTACCTCATTGCTTACTGCCTGGCTGCTAAGGAACCTGTCATTTTCATCCACAGAATCTACCCGGTGAAAACATAACACTACATCATTGTGTAGTTCAAGAAAATCTACCTGCTTTTGTAATTTATGCGCGTCTGTCCAGTAATCATCTCCCTCACATATGGCAATGTATTTGCCACTGAGCCGCGGATAACAGCATTCGTAGGCATTTCTTCCGCCGCCCACATTTTTTTGCTGGTATACTGGTTTTATAACGCCGGGATACAGGTGTTCAAACTCAGCCACTATGCTGGCGGTTTTGTCTGTAGAGCAATCTTCCCCAACAATCACTTCAAATGGAAAGTCTGTCTTTTGCATCATAATGCCTTCCAGACATTGCCGTATGAAATGTTCATGGTTATAAGTGAGTACGCAGACAGAAACCAATGGCGCGGTTGTAGTATCCATATGCTGGTTTGAGGGGCTTTGGAAGAGGGGTTATTTTTCAGCGGCTTTGTCTTTTCCGCCGGATAAATGGTGTTTCTGCCGATACATACTTCGGGTAAAGATCATTTTCTCCAGCACAATATCTTTGGTGGCCTCATAAGAAGAGCCAATCCTTTTAAATGCCACCAGCTTGCTCAACATCATAGCAGCAGCATTTCTTGGATTTATCTGGACATAGATGATGTTTAGTTTTAGGATTTTGAAACCGTAGTCAAATATCTGGCAGATAGATTCATAGGCTCTTCTTTTTCCCCAGTATTCAGTATCACCAATAAAGATGTGCATCTGTGCTTCGTCTTTCAGAATATCCGTAAAATAGATATTGCCGATATAACGATTATCCGCCGCCAGGCAAATGGCAAACCTTCTTTCGTTATCACGTTTCATGACTTCCATTATCCAGCTTGCTTCCATCTCTGGTGTAATGTACTTGTCTGGCCGGGCGCCTGTAAAACGCCAAATCTTGGGGTTGTTCCTCCATTGATAAGAAACCTGTGCATCTGCCAGTTGCAGCGGCCTGATGTATACTGACTTACTCATGGTCGTATTTTAAAATAGCTATTATGCGTTGCATATCGTTTAGGTTGTAACGATGATCTACCGGCAGGGGCAGGAGGGTTGTTGCAATCTTCTCTGAACAATGATATCCCTGTATTCCGCGCCGGGTAACATCTTCCCAGAAACGGGGGATGTACAGCTGATGATTATACAGGCGCTTTCTCTCTATGGATACTGCAGGCATCAGTGGGTAAAACATCGGTACACAATCATCCACCAATGTACTGGGTAACAAACAGCTTTTACCTAAAAGGGCATCAATAAACTGGTAATTGCGCCGGCGCATTGCCATCACTGCTTCGTAATCTACATGCGATAACAAGGCCTGGCAGAGCAGCGACATGCCCTTTATATCTGTTCCGCAAAGCGATTCATTCTCAATAAATGAAGGATAACCTTCTTCGGCATGACCGTTGAATCTTTGTAACAGGTGGGCAACACTGTATGATTCATTATGACCAGTTATGGGTGAACAGGTGCTATTGTCAGGTGCATAGAGGAATGATCCGTCTGGCACGCCAAAAAATTTTCGGCAGGAATTAAAGAACCACGACTTCCCGTTTCCTTTCATAAAAAAGGCCTGGGTACAATCCACAATCAGCCGGTCTGCATACATGGCTGAGAGGGATGCTACATACTTTCTTTTTAAGTCAAAATAATTTATATAGAGAAAGTACTCACCCTTCCCTAATACAGGAAGTTCCAGCGGTTCAAGTTGCTCATTAATTTCATAGAATAAAAAGTCGGTGCCCGCAGCGTAGAATGATTCAAGCAAGCCATCGCAGGTATAATAGGGTAAATACACCCTCGCGGGCCGCAACCATTGCAACAGGTAATGTAATGATGATCTTCCGCTCTGGAATAAAAATGCTGTTTCATGGTATTGAGCGCTGCCGCGCTGTAGTTCCAGTTCAAAATACCCTCCAATGGTTTTCATAGTAGTTTGAAATCCTCCATCATCTTGTTAATGGCCGAAGGTGGATTGAACATCATAATATCAATTACTGATAAACCCGGGTGAAAACTGCCATTGCACTGTGGGTATTCAGACAACAATGGCTGCAAAAACTTCAGGTCGATGCCCTGCTCCTTAAAATGTTCTTTTTTATAGATAGCCATTCCGCCGGGCGG
>DATJGC010000290.1:0-2549 GCA_035495345.1 Chitinophagaceae bacterium
CTGCGCATCTATAAATTGCCATTGTATGGTTGCTGCATGGAGTTGTTTTTTTGCCTGCTGCAGCATGCTTTCACTAACATCTGACGCTATCAGCCTGGTGCCTGGCAGCAGGCGGCGCTGGAGATGACGCGTTACCCTTCCGGTTCCGGCGGCAAGTTCCAATACGTTGGAGAGACCAGTAGGATCAATCCGAAGCGCAATTTCCATGGCATACGGTTCAAAAAACATCGGACCAAAAAACTGGTCGTAATGCGCCGCCGCCGTATTGTCGGAAAGGCTTTCGGGCTGTTCAGTAGATGCTTCGTTGTTCATGTTATTCAAAATTACGAAGCATTGCCTTGCAGGCGATATTTTAATAGCGCGGGTACAGCCGCCGTCTTTAGCTCAAAACAGGCCTTACCTTCATGAGGCAAAAAATGTTCCATGAAAATACAAAGATGGTTTTTGACTGATCACTGATTCGACTATTAAAAAACCATAAACGCACCTGACGCCAATGGCTACCCGCAGTAGGCATCAGTAACTTATAAAGCAGTGCCAAATATCCGTAAGGCTGGCGTACTGCATGCAAATACCGCTTCAGCAATCATCACCCATACCCACGCTAACCAGGCTCGCAGTTATAATTAAATGACACTACGTGTTTATCTTATACTTCATCGATATTTATTGAATCCTCCCGCCGCATTTGCGCATTGGAACATCATAATAACTTTCACTTTCATGTGTAATCTTCTGTTGAGAAGATAGATATAAGGCAACTGAAAAATGGCATCAAAATACTAGCCCCCCGCCAACCTTTTATGCAAGCGCGGGCGTTTATACTGTTATCTGTAACCTTATTGTAAAACAAAAAAAGACGCTCATGAAAACCTTCACCGTTATTGCCTTTATCCTTACCATTTGTATTTTCGGCCTTACCGCCTGTCAGAAAGAAATCAGCGCTCCGCGCACGCTGGGCATAGACAGTACGCGTTTTGTATCCACTGCAAAAGACACTATAAAAACAAAGCCGGGCCAGGATACATTGGGGCAAGCCAGCCATCCCCACGATAGCAGTAGCACCAGCAACCCTGTTCCGCCACAGGATACCGCCCAGAGTCATCTGCCCGGTGATACTGCTACTACACAAACAGGAACTACATCCCAACCGCCGGTAAACCCGACTGTAAATGACAGTGCCTTTCATCCGCAGCTACCAGCAGACACTGCAGGCAGAAAATAAGCATGCTGCAGCACCATTAATCCGTTACCAGCGTGGAAAATGAACAGCAAATAATTGAAGGCTGCCTACAGCAAAACAGGCGTAGCCAGGAAAAACTGTACAAACAGTTTTATCCTGGCTTATTTGCCCTATGCCGCAGTTTTTTTGAGGATGATCATGATGCACTCACTGCACTGAATAACGGTATGCTGATGGTGTTTAGAAAAATAGATCGGTATGATGCTTCAAAGGGTTCGCTTTTTAACTGGGCCTATACGGTGGTAAGAAATGCGGCGCTCAGCTATATTAAGAACAAGCAGTGGCTACAAAGTTATGATTGCATTGACGAGCAGCTGGCTGATGTGCGACCAGCACCTGCATTAGAACTACTGGAACCAACCCTCTTGCGTAGTTATGTGGATGCGTTACCGGTAAAAACACGCCTTGCCTGTGTACTCTTTTATTTAGAAGGGTTTTCTATCAAAGACATTGTTAAACATACAGGAATGAAAGAAGGAACGGTGAAATGGCACCTGAATGAAAGCAGAACAAGATTAAAAGAACTGTTAACCGGTCAACATGCCCAGAGAATTGCCTGAAGCAAAAAAGTCCCTGCCACTTAACCAGGAATGGGCTACGCCGCCGATTCCGGTAGAAGCAGCATGGGCAAGCATGCAACAAATACTTGAACGGGAAGACCGCCGATTAGAACGACGCTTCCTGGGCAAACATGCAATTTTCACACTGCTTACTTTGTGCATTGCCGCTGTATGGCTATTTTTTTTGCCAGCTAACAATGGAACCCTCATCAACAATCCGCATCAGGCAATGATCAACCCTTTACTGGATACAGGAAGATCCCCCGGCCCAAGAGAAGCAGCGCAACAAGAATTTTATCCAACAAAAAGCGAGTTTACCGAACATCTTTTTTACCCGCTTAAAAAGACATACGTAAAGAACAAAGAAGAAGCGGAAGACCGTGAACCAGCCTCGGCCTTGCATCGGGCACCAGCGGTTGATCTACATGTCCGAAATAAGATAATGCAGGTCTCTGCCATCCAGGCCAGGTTTCATAAAGAAATAAATAAAAGGCCAGGGTTGTCATTAAGCAACAAAAAGACTCTTTTCAGTAAGAACAAAAAGTTTCAACGGTCAGCGGATGACCTATTTAACAGTAATACCGAAGAATCTATTGTAGAAGACCAGGCCGGCCATCACCATAGTAATCTGAAAGAATTGGTAAGCATACAACACAGAAAAAAAACCAGCGACAAGCCATTGCAGGGTCGCCCGTTGCAAAATGATATTATAGCGACCACTGAAATAATCGTCCGCACCAGTAATC
>DATJGC010000291.1:0-17013 GCA_035495345.1 Chitinophagaceae bacterium
TACAGCTGGGAAAGAGACCTGCGCAAAAACGATTCTATTCAAATTCTCTTATCCATAGACAGTAGCAGCTTTCCGCTAGGCACCGGCCCAAAACCACATGAGATATGGCATAGCGGCTATTACCCTGTGGTATGGACAAACAAGTACTATAACATGGTCTATTGTAATATGGGGCATAATGATATTGACTATGAACATAAAACCAATAAAGAATTGTCTTTTCAATTCAACAATGCAACCCAAAACAGGCTTATACTAAATTGCCTCCTGTGGGTAGCCAGTCGTCCACAGCGTAAGCCGCAATAATTTCTTTCCTTTGTAAAGAAATTGTGCATTGCTGTTGTGAAAGATCATTCAAGTAAATACCTTCATCATGGAAGAGCCAGAAAAATTACAACGCGTGGTAGAAGCGCGGATGAAATTAAAAGCAAGGTTTGAAGAAAAAATGCGGCAGACGCCTTCTATGGCCGATAGTAAACCCATGGGCACAGGCCTGCCCAACCGGCACGGAATGCCCGTGGTACCCGTGGGACAAACCATCACGCGCAAATGGCCGGTGCTTGATCTTGGCGTGCAGCCTTCCATTACACAGGAAGAATGGCAACTCACCGTAGATGGTGCCGTTGAACATCCACAAACATTTACCTGGAAAGATTTTCTCTTGCTGCCACAAACAGAAGACGTGTCAGATTTTCATTGTGTAACAACATGGTCTAGACTGAACATTGCCTGGAAAGGGGTTCGACTGGCAGATCTTGCCGCACTGGTAATGCCAAAAG
Organism: Chitinophagaceae bacterium; assembly: GCA_035495345.1. Lineage (GTDB taxonomy): Bacteria > Bacteroidota > Bacteroidia > Chitinophagales > Chitinophagaceae > JACMLD01. The sequence goes on from DATJGC010000291.1 coordinate 780, forward strand.
AAAATGCCACGCATATTCTATGTTACGGTTATGATGATTACACAACCAATATTGCATTGGAGGAGGCCATCAAACCCGATGTGTTACTGGTGCATACCGCCGAAGGGCAACCGCTGCCGCGCGAACACGGTGGCCCGGTAAGGATGATAACGCCACAGCTCTACGCATGGAAGGGTGCAAAATGGATCAACCGCATTGAATTTTTGCCATTTAATAAACGCGGTTTCTGGGAAGAACGCGGATATTCCAATACGGCCTATCCATGGCGCAACGACCGGTACAGCTGATCTATTGTTGCCGCCAGGTTTATTTTTCCAGCATCCATCGAAGGATTCCGGGGTTTCACAGAATTTACCGCAGAACACTATAAAACACAGGCTTTTTATATTATTTTGGGCGCAAACCCAATATCGTGAAATCCGTACTAAGCCTGCTCTTACTTGCTGCATGCGCGCAACTTGTCCATGCACAAACATCCTTAACAAGCATCAGTAACCAACAACACAATGCCATACCTGCTGCAGATACCAGCGGCGGACTGGTGGCGCAGAAAGACAATATCATCAACCCCAACAGTATTCTTAAAATTGAAAACCTGGGCGCCAGTGTAAACACATCGCTGGCAGAATTACGGCCCACGGTTTCTGCAGACGGCAACCTGCTCTTCTTCATTTGTGAAAACAACCCAAGAAATACAAAGTATCGCTCCGTTCCCAACTCACAGGATATCTGGTTCTCAGAAAGAGACAGCAGTGGTAACTGGAGCAAGGCCGTTCACCTCGGTTACCCGCTCAACACGGTTCAATACAACGCAGTATACTGGATATCGCCAGACAATAACCGCATCTTAATTCGCGGCGCTTTTTTAAATGGCGCTTACAATGGTAAGGGCGTTAGTATGTGTACACTTACTGAAAGCGGCAACTGGAGTGAACCGGACGCGCTGCAAATAAAGAATTATTACAAGTATGATCGCGGCCGCCAGTCTGGTGCCACCATGGGCCATAACGGCCAAACCTTATTGCTGTACATGACGCCACAGGAAGGCAGTGCAGACAATGATCTTTTTGTCTGCTTTTTACAGAAAGACGGCAGCTGGTCTGAGCCAAAAAACCTCGGAAAAAAAATCAATGCACCAGAAACCAATGAAATGACACCCTACCTGGCACCCGATGGTGTTACCATGTACTTCAGCAGCAACAGGGAAGGCGGTATTGGCGATAACGATATCTGGATGACAAAACGCCTTGACAATACCTGGCAAAAATGGACAGACCCTGTAAACCTCGGCAGCCCTATCAACACCGAGAGCTGGGATGCCTTTTTTACGCTGGATGCCGGCGGTGAATACGCTTACCTTACTACCAGTTTACATACACTGGGTGAAAGTGATATTGTGAGGGTAAAACTGCTGGAGAAAGAAAGACCCAAACCCGTATTGCTTGTCAGCGGCAATGTGTACAATATAAAAACAAAACAGCCGCTCAGCGCTTCGCTGCTGTATGAGACCCTGCCCGATGGCGTTATTGCCGGTAATGGTGTTTCAGCGGCAACGGATGGTGCGTTTAAGATTGTGTTGCCCTTTGATAAGAACTATAGCATACGCGCCTCAGCAGATCATTTCTTTGCCATCTCAGAAAACCTAAACCTTGATTCATTGTTTAAAGCCGGTCACCGGGAGATTCATAAAGATCTGTACCTCGCGCCGATTGAAATCGGACAGGTGGTGCGGCTCAACAATGTGTTTTTTGATTTTGATAAATATGACCTGCGACCGGAATCTTTTGTTGAGCTGGACCGTGTAGTTGACCTGCTGCAGGAAAACCCCGCTATAGAAATAGAAATGAGTGCGCACACGGATAGCAGGGGTTCTGATGAATACAATTTCAAATTGAGTGATAACCGTGCACGTTCTGTAAGAGAGTACATTGTTTCCAAGGGAATCGCTCCCGGAAGAATCATATCGCAGGGCTATGGTGAAACCAAGCCGGTGGCGGATAATGAAACAGACGACGGTAGGCAGATCAACCGGCGTGTAGAGTTTAAGATTACGAAGAACTAACATCCCAACCCATAACACCCAAAACCGAAGCCCAGTGCTTCGGTTTTTTGTTGGCGGACTGTCTTTAAAAATTACTTTTGCCCCGGCGGATGCATGTATGCCCGCAAAAAAATCAATTGAATGTACGGTGTAGTATTATGTGGCGGCCAAAGCAGCAGGATGGGCAAAGACAAGGGGCTGCTGACAGCAGCTGCTCAAACCTGGGCGCAACGCGCTGCGGACATGCTTTTCAGTCTTTCAATACCTGTTGTACTGGCGGTAAACGAAAGCCAGTATAATGAATATGCCAAATTATTTCCCGGTCAATTGGTACAGGATGATGCTTCTGTTGGCGTAAAAGGACCCTTGCAGGGCATACTCAGCGTGCACGCGAAATTACCCACTGAGGATCTTTTTGTACTGGCTTGTGATATGCCGCTCATAACACAGCCATTGCTTGCAATGCTGCAGCAACTGGCAGCGAGCGGAAAGGCGGATGCCTACCTGTACACCATTAACGGCGAGTATGAACCGCTCTGTGCCATCTATACGGCCCCTGCCCTGCAGCGTATTTTGCAATTGTACCAACAAGAAACATTACAGCAATACAGCATGCGGCAGGTGCTGAAAAACATCTATACATCTACGTTAGCCGTGCCACCGGAGGATACGCGCTATTTTGCAAACCTGAATTACCCAGATGACCTAAGCAGTTTGTAAAGTATAAAAGTTTGCAGGCACTGGTAAGAAATCTTCTTTTGGCCCCTCGCAGAGGGCGCAATGGAAATCTTCTTTGAGCATTTCAAAAGCTGTTCCTGGCAGAATACCCTGCGCAGGTTCACCCAAACGTTCATCATACACCGTAAGGCAATGCCGGCATTGCTGCACGATGGGCGGCTTTACCACCGGTATTTCCTGCACAGGCAATACATCATAGGCACTGCCGGGTAAGAGCGCAGACCGGTCTTCCTGTTCATAATAATATTTTGTGAGCGCTACCAGGTAAGTGGCAATATGTTCTTTTTTAACGTTAGCCCTGAAAAGAATAAGTTCTTTTGCATTGGGGTTGAAGCCTGCGGTATACAGCAGATCGTATTTCTCAAGTGGTTTTATGCTACCACGTATGGAGGCAAATTGCCGTCGGATAAGCACAGACCCAAACACGCCGGATGTTGGATGCGTTTGTACGGCAAAACATAAGCCGAAGGTGCGAACATCTTCTTTATCAAATTGTCGGATAACTAAGCGCTTAATGGCCAGCCCCTCGTTATTACCATCCTCTACCTGCCAGTTCAGTTCATTGGATGCATGCCTGACATTGATGCGGTGCCGGCTCAGGATACTCGTCCACCGTGGCCGGTGTTTTTCTTCGATGCCTTTGATAATGATGGATTTCCAGGGCGTGGTATACAACTCTCCCGCCTTTGTATCGAGACAGGCGCGACAAATATCTTTTAAAAATGCAATCGTAAACATTTCCTCCCTGCGGTAAATACCCAGCCACCATTTATCACCATATTGGTTGAACCCTTCATAATATGGCAGCACAAATGCAGGCAGGTGAAGGCTGCCGGCAGCGGGCATTGTCATGTAATTCGCAGCAGCCATAACCTTATTGTTCAAGGCCTGCCCATTGGCGTTTACATTGTGGATATATAAGCTGGGCGACTGCAGTATGGCCTCTTCCACCGCTTTTGACAAACGCGCAATATCATTGGTATACACCAGGTCTTTCCAATAATAAAGCAGGTTGGTGGAGGGAAAGCGTATCACCAGCCACCAGAAATGCGTATGGGAAGAAGCAATCCAGTTAATATGCCCCGTGAATAAAGGTGTAAAGGTTTGGTTATTGTCTGTAATGTTTACTTTCAGTGAAGGCGGGTAAGTAAACAGGTCAAAAATATCTTTATATACACCCTCTCCCAGCCAGCTGTCTTTTGTAAATATGGCCGCTGCCGGGTAAGCGCTGGTGATATTTGGAAAGCTGTCTTTGTTTATTTCATAATCAATACCCGCTGCATCCAGCTGCGCGGTTACCTGGCTGTATTCTTTTGCCGCCACATCTATCAGTAACTGTTGGCGCAGGCCAAACCTTACCTCGTGCAAACCAGCCGCTTCCAGCGTTTCCAGCAGCGCATACAGGTAACCGGGAGAAATGATGCCGCCGCGGAAATTTACCTTGCACTGAAAAGCATGTCTCATAAAATTGTTTTTATGCCAGCCCAAATTCTTTAAAGGCAATCGGGAAATTCCTGTTTTCATGGCCTGGCCGGCAGAGTTTCAACAGTACAAATCTTTGCAGGTTGGTTAACTGTTGCCATTGTTGCAGCGAAAGCGTCAATTCCAGCGCTTCCAGTTTAACTACCAGTTCCTGCGGCAGTCGGCGCAGGTTTGCCCAGGCCGGAAAAGCTTCCACCGGCAGCGTTACAGCCGACCCGCCATCCTGCGCAGCAATCAATGCAACTACTGTTTGCCTAAAAAAAGCTACCTGCAACGGAGTAGCGCAGGGCATAAAGGAAAGCGTTTCTTTTTCCGCATCGTTCATCATTGCCCATTGTTGCAGCTTCAGCTTAATGCCGCAGGCATCCAGTTTAAAACGTACAATCATGGGTATGCAGCGGATATTGTCTTCCACAAAATCTTCTTCAAACTTAAAAAACACTATCTCAGTATGGTATTGCGGCAGCGCTTCTGTATGCTGGTTGGGGGCTAATGCGTAGTTGTTTATCATGGCTTGGTTATAGTCTATTTTTATACAAAAATTATTCACTGGCGGCGATGGCTGGTGCCGGCATTTTTGCTGTGCGTTGCAGCAATCCATCCACTTCAGGGCGGCAACTACCACAACCCAGTCCGGCGCCGGAAAGCTGGCATAATTGTACCAGGTCTTTACAACCCTGTTGAATGATGGCGGTGATATTTCCTTCGCCAATGCCCGCACAACTGCACACCAGCTTGCCAATAATGGCGGCTGCGGGTTTTCCGCTGCGGAGTAACTGCAAGCGCTTATCGCTCAATTCAATTTTCTGTTCAATAAGATCACGGAATTCTAGAAATTCAGATTTGTCGCCAATCAATATGGCCCCCACTAGGCGGTCGTTATGAATAATACACTTTTTATAAAACCGTTTGGCCCTGTCAATAAAAAGGATTTCCTCAAAGGCGGGGTCATCGGGTGTTTCTGTGATGCCCAGAGAGCAGACATCGGTGCCGTGCATTTTAAGAATATTCATTAGCAGCGATCCCTGATAGTACTGGCCAATGTCTCCACTGATATGCCGCGCAACAATCTGCGCTTGCTGTTCCGCCGCTGCAGTAATGCCATAAAGAAAACCGTTGAATTCTGCCATTTCTCCTATCGCATACACACTGGGGTCGTTTGTTTGCAGGTATTCATTTACCAGTACGCCGCGTTTACACGCAAAGCCGGCTTCCCTGGCAAGCTCTGCATTGGGTATGGTGCCCACGGCCATTACCAGTGCCTGGCAACTGAGCGTTAATCCGCTTTTAAGTTGTATGCCTTCTATATCTTTTTTGCCAAGGTATCGCTCAATTTCATCGTTGTAATACACCTGCACACCCTTATCTACCAGGGCTTCATGCAGTAACTGGCTGCCCAGCTGATCCAGCTGCCGGTCCATCAGTCGTGAAATGCGCTGTATAATGGCTACGTCTATATCCATTTCCTTTAACGCCGCCGCCAGTTCTATACCCAGTAAACCACCGCCTGCAATAATTACCCTGCCGGCAGATGGATCAATATGGCTTACGAAGTTGTCTGCATCCAAACGACTGCGCATGGTAAACATGCCCTGCAGTGGGGGCACATCCTTTAGCGAAGCGGCCCGGCTGCCGGTGGCCATGATGAGGATATCATAAGAGTGAGTGTTGGCCTTGCTATCGTACAATAATTTATTCTTGCTGTCTATCTGCAGTATGCTGGTACCGCGCAGGAGCTGAATATTAAAGGCTGCTTCTTCCCGCGTTTTCATTTTTACCAAATGTTCCCAACTTTGGCTACCACTGATATAACCTGGCAGCAGTACGCGGTTATAAAATGGAAAATCTTCTTTGCTGAACACGACTATTTCATCTGTTGTATTTAACTGTCGGTAACTTTTTACAAAACCGTAGGCAGCAGCGCCGGCGCCAATGATGGCTATTCTTTGTGCAGGCTTTCGGTAGCGCCTAAGACCTACGGCCGTAAACTTGCAGTCGGGTTGTTTGGAAATGGCATCCACCAGGTTACTGGTTAAGTTATTGGCGCGGTGCAGATCACTGAACAGAATTTTACCCCAGTGCATGGGCATAAACAGCACACCGGGTTTAATGGCGGCAACGAGTGTCGCTTTCACCCGCACAATGCCCCGCTGGTTGTATACTTCCACCAAATCATTTTCACTGATACCATAAACCGCCGCATCACTGGGGTGTATTTCCACAAAGCTTTCGCTGATATGCTGTTTCAGCTTGTTTACCTTGCCGGTTTTACTCATGGTATGCCACTGATCACGAATTCTGCCGGTGGTAAGCACCAACGGATGTTGCTCATCTGGCGGTACACTCTCATTGCCATCCGGCACAGTTTGTATGATGGCACGTTGGTGTGAGGTAAAAAAGCGTTTATCGGTGAACAGTCTTTTAGTACCAGTAGCTGAATCCCCTACCATAAACGGCCATTGTACACTGCCCCGTTCTTTTAATACTGCATGGCTAAGCGCGCTGATATCCATATGGGTACCTGCGGTAAGTGCGCAGTGTTCTGCAAAAATGGCTGCGGTATTTTCAAAGTCAAAACCGGGGTAACACATTTTCTTCGCAAATGCGCAGATGATTGCTGCATCGGGCAGCGCTTCGCCGGGTGCGTCTTTTATTTTGTGGATATAACTGATGCGGCGTTCTGCATTGGTCATGGTACCCTCCTTTTCTGCCCAACCGGCTGCAGGCAACAGCACATCTGCATAGGCCAGGGTCTCAGGCTTGTTGCTAATGTCCTGCACCACCACAAATTTTGCCTGCTGCAGCGCCTGTTCTGCTTTCCGAGCATTGGGCAGGCTTACCAGCGGGTTGGTGCAGAGTATCCAGATGGCTTTTAACTTTCCGTCTGCCAGTGCATCAAACATTTCTGTGGCCGTTAAACCGGGTGTGGAGGAGATGCTGCCTTTGCTGATATTCCAAAACTTCTCTACTGCATGCCTGTCGGTTTCGCTGGCGAGGTTGCGGTGGGCTGGCAGCAAATTAGACAATCCGCCCACTTCGCGGCCGCCCATGGCATTGGGCTGTCCGGTTAATGAAAAGGGTCCTGCACCGGGTTTGCCTATCTGTCCTGTAATTAAATGCAGGTTGATAAGCGAAAGATTTTTGTTAACCCCCACCACACTCTGGTTAAGGCCCATGGTCCACATAGACAAAAATGCTCTTGCATTGCCAATATAAGCGGCGGCGGTGCGAATATCCGTAACCGTTATACCACAGATTTGGGCCGCTTCTTCAATTGTTTTGCCCATGATGCCCTGGGCATAGCCCTCAAACCCTTCTGTATGCTGCTGGATAAAAGAAAGGTCAATATCACCTTCCTCTACCAGGCACCTGCCAATGGCATGGTGCAGCACAATATCCGTACCCGGGTGCAATTGCAGGTGAAGGTTTGCACTGCTACAGGTTTGCGTTTTGCGCGGATCACTCACAATGATTTTTAAGGCAGGATTCTTTTCACGCGCTGCCTCTACCCTACGCCATAGCACGGGATGACACCAGGCGGGGTTTCCTCCAGCTACAAAAATGCAATCGGCAAGTTCAAGATCATCATAACTTACCGGCACACTGTCTTCTCCCAGGCTCATTTTATAGGCAGACACTGCGCTGCTCATACACAGGCGTGAATTGGTATCTATATTATTGCTGCCGATAAACCCTTTCATCAGTTTGTTCACCACGTAATATTCTTCCGTAAGGCATTGACCGGAGGCATAGAAGGCCACGGCATCCGGCCCATATTTATGAATGAGCGTGGTAAAGACGGCAGCCGTTCTTTCCAATGCTGCTTCCCAGGTAACGCGTTGCCGCGGTTGGTTTTTGTTGTACCTCATTTCTGGGTACAGCAACCTGTCACTGTTGTCCATCACCGTATAGTGGAGGTTCATGCCTTTGCTGCAAAGCATACCCCTGTTTACCGGGTGTTGCGGGTCTCCCTCCACGGTGAGTTGACCGTTCTTTTCTTTGTGCAGCAGCACGCCGCAGCCAACGCCGCAATAGCAGCAGGTAGAAGTGGTGGTGGTTCTGTTTGCAGCGCTCATTGTTTGCGTAGATGAATTGGGGTGGTAATGGTTTGGATGCTTTGAAGACGATGCTTACTAGGCAAATTGTGTGGCGGCTACCATTGGTTCCTCCTTGGGTGCCGGTGCAAACCTGGTCAGTAAAACAAGCACGCCTATAACGGCAACACCAATGCCGATATAGGTGAAGGCCTGCGCGTAAGAAAGATTTTTGGCCTTAAATAAAAAGCCCACCAGCATGGCACCAAGATTACCACCCGCGCCCACAATGCCAGCAATACTGCCGATAGCTTCTGTGTTTACAAAAGGCACAATGGAATAAGTAGCACCATTGGCCATCTTAAGAAATAAAGCAAAAACAAGCATGGATAAAATAGCCATCCCCAGGTTGCCTGAAGCAGCAAACAGCAGGATGCCCAGCCCTTCCAGTACAAGAAAAATAGCCAGGAGGACGGCCTTACCGCGCAGGCCAAATTGTAGGCCTACTTTGTCACTGAAAATACCGCCCAGCGCGCGGGCAAAAATATTCATACAACCAAATATGCTGGCCAGCGCACCCGCCATAATAACGGTTGTTTTAAAATTATCAACAAAGTATATGGCGGCAACATTATCAATCGTAATCTCAATACCAAAACAGGCAGCATAGGCCAGGGCCAATACCCAGGTTCGGTAATCTTTCATGGCCAGCATAAAACTGCCCTTGCTGGTCTTACGGTTGCGTTGGCGTAAGCTGGCATAATTGCCGGCGGGTGTGTCTTTGGTATAACGGTAATAAACAAACGCCATAATAAGGAGGATGGCGCCGGGCACAATCATGGCATAGCGCCATGAATTGGCCTTATCTGTATAGCCCAGGGCTACAAATGCTGCGGCTACCAGCGGCATTACCAATTGTGTTACACCACCGCCCAGGTTGCCCCAACCGCCCGCTACCGCGTTGGCAGTACCTACTACATTGGGTGCAAACATTACAGAGGTATGAAACTGGGTAATCACAAAAGAGGCGCCAATGATACCAATCACCAGCCTGAATAACAGAAAGCTTTCATAGCTGTTGGCGAGGCCAATGGTCATTACGGGCACAGCGCCCAGCACCAGTAAAATGGTATAACTCAGGCGCGGACCCAGTGTATCACAAAGCCTGCCGATGATCAGCCTTGCCAGAATGGTAGCAGACACGGCGGCAATGGTAATATTGCCCACCTGCGATTTATTCAAGTGAAGCTGCTCACGCACAATGGGCATCAACGGCGCAATGCCGAACCATCCAAAAAAACAAAAGAAGAAGGTGAGCCAGGTAATATGAAATGTTTTCATTTGTATGCCGCGGGCAGAAAATATGGAAAGTTTGGTGAGCGGTTGCTCTATGGTGGATTGCATATTGGTATGATAAAAGAGTGAATAAATGGTTATGTAACACCTGACAGTGAACTTTTACTTTGCTTTGGCAGCTGGCTTATACAAAAAATCAGGGCTGAACCTGATCATGGCATACGCCCAGCTACCGGTTCTGTTGTAACTGGCAGCGGCAGCTTCAGTGCTTGCCTGCCCTTTTGCAATGGCCATACTGCCGGTGGCAAACATATTTGCATAGCCAAGCTCAATATTGGCAGATCTGGTAAGTGCATAATTAAAAACAAGGTCTACCTCGTTACCCAGGGCAGGACTGATGCGGTTTCCATCCGCCGTATACATAGGTTGCTGCAGGGCAAAATGATGCAGGTCAAAAGATAGCCCAACGCGTTTGTGGCTGTATTTTGTTTTTAAGTAAGGATTGCGCAGCCCGCCTGCTGCCGAACCGGTGGCTACGTAGAAATAGTCCATAAAACCCCAATGCTTGTGCGGTGTGCCGTAAAGCGGGTCAAACCTTTCATCTGTACCGGTAGTTATTCTGTCTCCGCTGAGTACATCGTAGCCGGGAGTAAACGTCCAATTGCCTTTCTGCCAACTGGCAGCGATGGTATAATGAAAGGCGCTGCTGGTGATTCCATCGCGGTTGCTGCCCGATTGTTGATAGTAAGCCGCCTGCAGCGAAAGGCTGCCAAGCTTCTTGCCGGTCAGTAAAAGGGTATTGACCATGAGACCATAAGTATACCGGTGATGGGTACCCGAATAATTAAATTCATCTGCACTACCTGCGCTGGCAAAGCGCCGGCCGTAGACATAACCATTACTGCTATTGCCTGTAGAATCCAGTTTGTATTTGCTGAAGTTGTCATTAAAAAACAAACCTGAGAGCTTAACCTGGCCCAGCTTTTTAGTAATGTACACACTTGTAAAGCTTTTGTATTGCTGGTTGCCCCCGTTGGTGGCAGGCGGGTTTGTAAATACCGGGGTACCGGTTTTGCTACTATTACCATTTATACTTCCACCGGCCGCCAGTGGCAGCAAACCAGCCGGCACTGGCATCAACACGCCCAGTGAATTCTTAATATACGGCGGAATATTCGCCGGCACATAGGCGCTGCCGGTTACGCCAAATGCATCGCCGTTCTGGTTGAATGCCTGTCCCAGTTCCAGTTGCCAGCCCTTGTGCAGCGCTTTTAATAACACCATGTCGTGGCGCCTGGCCTGCTGCAACCAGTCTAAGTTGCCAATCAGCCGAACATCGTCGTAGCTGAGTTCCTGCCGGCCAATCTTGATGAGCAATTGGTCAATCAGTTTCCATTTAATGGTACTGTCTTTTTTGTCTAACAGCATCACCGATGCCCAGGCCTCATGCAGCATCAGCCGGTTGCCATCCGTGGCGGAAATGGAGGAGGCATCCTGCCCCCATACGCGCACATCCTGGATACTAACACCCATGCTTAACCGCTCCCATTTGTAACCCAACAGTAGCCTCGTTCGCTGCGAGGTGAACGAAGCCGCCGCCGCATTTTTCAGCACCAGGTTGCCCACGCCATGCCGTATCTCGGTGCGAGTTCTCAACTGGCCTTCCAATGTAAATTGCGCGCCTGCCTGCTGGTGGATGGCGGTCGTAAAAACGACCAGCCACAACAAACGCTGCTTTTTAATTTTTTTCAGCATAGTTTTGTAATGGTTTTAGGTTGTTTGTCAATTTAAAATCGCCGCCCCGGTTAGACTTCCACATCGGCCGGGGCATTTATTTGCAAAAAAATTAATCCAACTAAATTCCGACTGCATCAATCTCCCTCGTTCTCCACTTTTATGTACACCTTATCCTCCACCAGTTTTACCTCGTAGGTCTGTATGCTACAAGCATCGCCACTAAGGCATTCGCCGGTAAGCAGTGAAAAAGTTTTTTTATGAAAGGGGCAGGCAATTTTTGGCTCATCGCCCTGCGTGCCAATAAGACCCCTGCTAAGCGCCATTTGCCGGCGATGCGGGCATTCATTTTGCGTGGCAAACCATTCATTTCTGCGGGTAAAATAGAACACCGCAATCTGCTGGTCTTTGTATTTTACACAAACGCCGCCGTTCTGGGGAACATCTTTTTTGTGGCAGGCGGCAAACCACGATTTACTAAGTACTGCTGCTGTTGTTTGCATGCTCTATTGTTTTAAGTACCTGCCAGGCATAGCAAGGCAGGTACCGGGTGAGGCAATAAAGTGGCAAGCAATTATTGAGGAGGCAATCGAAGAGGCCGTGAGAAGGGTAAGAATTGAGGGTTAGCTGACAACAGTGAGCGTTGGCTATTTCCAGTCGCTTACTTTTTTCTGGCTGCGCATGGGTTCAAACTGCACGGAAGGATCTTTTTCTTCCGGTGCATTCACAAAATGGGTGAAGCGTTTCCTGATTTCGGGGTTCTCTATGGCCGCTTTCCACTCACACTCATACCCATCTACGAGCGCCTGCATTTCATTTTCCCATTGCGCACCCATAGAAAGACTGTCGTTCACCACCACGTTGCGGAGGTAATCAATACCACCTTCCATTTTATTAAGCCAGACCGCGGTTCTTGTTAAAGCACCCGCGGTGCGGATGTAAAACATCAGGAAACGATCAATATACCGAATGCAGGTTTCGTCATCTACATCAGCTGCCAGTAGTAAAGCATGTTGCGGTTTACTGCCGCCGTTGCCACAGACAAAAAGGTTCCAGCCTTTTTCAGTGGCAATGATGCCAAAGTCTTTGCTTTGTGCTTCTGCGCATTCACGTATGCAGCCGCTTACAGCACCTTTCAGCTTGTGGGGTGAGCGGAGGCCGCGGTAACGTTCTTCAATGCGGATGGCAAAACTAACGCTATCGTGTAGCCCAAAACGGCACCAGGTACTGCCTACGCAACTCTTTACCGTGCGCAAAGATTTACCATAGGCGTGGCCGCTTTCAAACCCTGCGGCAATGAGTTCTTCCCAGATATACGGCAGGTCTACCAGGTGCGCACCAAACATATCAATGCGCTGTCCGCCGGTTATTTTTGTATAGAGTTGGTATTTTTTAGCCACGCTGCCAATCACAATCAGTTTATCGGGTGTTATCTCACCGCCCGGTATGCGTGGCACTACCGAGTAGGTGCCGCCTTTCTGTATGTTGGCCAGGAAGCGATCATTGCTGTCCTGCGCGGTGTCATTCCCGTTTTTTAATATCATTTCGCCCCAAAGGCTGGCCAGGATGGACACCACAGGGGGCTTACATTGTTCACATCCATGCCCGCTGCCCAGTTTATCCAGCACTTCATCATATGTTTTCAATGCATGAATCTGTACCAGGTCGTACAACTCCTGCCTGCTGTAATTAAAATGTTCACAAAGCACGTTACGCACATATTTTCCCCTGGACTTCATCGTATGTAATAAGAGGTCTTTCACCATGGGCAAACAGCCGCCACAGCCTGTGCCAGCCTTATTGCATTTTTTTATGGCGTCAATGGTTTCACAGCCTTCAACCGCAACGGCAGTACAGATATCCTCCTTTGTTACGCCCTCACAGCTGCAAATGACAGCCTCCGCCGGCAGGTCCCATACGCCGGCACCTGCACCGGGCGCGCCATTGCGGGGGCCCATTACCAGGTCTTCCGGGTGAGGAGGCAGGGCCGTTTTGTTTTTACAGGTTTGCAGCAATATATTATACTGACCGGCATCGCCTACCAGTATACCGCCCAGCAATTGCTGGCCGTCTGCCGTGATATTGATGCGTTTGTATATGCCCTTCATGGTATCTTCAAATACCACAGTGCGGGTATTGGTATCCGTTATAAACGGCTCGCCAAAGCTGGCCACATCTATGCCTACCAGTTTCAGCTTGGTACTCATATCGTACCCAGTAAACAGTTTGCTGCCACCGCAGATATTGCTGGCCACTACTTCTGCCATTTCATAGCCCGGGGCCACCAGCCCGTAGATCATTCCATTGTGCAAGGCACATTCTCCAATGGCATAGATATGTGGATCGCTTGTTTGCAGCTGGTCATTTACAATGATACCTCCGCGCGGGCCGGTTGCCAGGCCGCTGCTGGCGGCCAACTCGTCTCTTGGCTTTATGCCTGCTGAGATGATGAGCATATCCACCGCCAGTCCCGTATCATCCGAGAAGCGCATGCTCTTGAGGGCAGTATCGCCGGTGATGGCGCTTGTATTTTTTGAGGTATGAATTTGAAGGCCCAGGGCAGTTAATTTGTGCTTTAGAACAGTGGCGCCTGCTTCATCCAACTGTCTTGGCATTAAACGCGGCGCAAATTCGATAACATGTGGTTGTTGAATGCCGAGATCGATCAAGGCCTTTGCGGCTTCCAGTCCTAACAGCCCCCCACCAATTACGGCAGCGGTGCTGGCTTTGCGTGCATAGGCAGTAATCATTTCAAGATCCTCAATAGTGCGGTAGATAAAGACGCCTTCTTTTTCTACGCCCGGGATAGCCGGTACAAAGGCGGCGGAACCGGTGGCAATGATGAGGTAATCGTACCGTACTGTTTTGCCACTAAATGAGTGAACGGTTTTCAGGCTGCGGTTGATCCACTGTACGGGATCACCCAACTGCAACTGAATGCCATTGGCCTGGTACCAGTCTGCCGGCGCCATGGATAGCTCCGCGGCCGATTTCCCCGCGAAGTAATCACTCAGGTGTACCCGATCATAGGCTGGCCTCGCCTCTTCCCCAAACACTATTATCTGAAAACCACCTGCCGGCTGTTTTTTTACCAGCTTTTCGCAGCATTTGTACCCCACCATTCCATTGCCAATAATAACGATGTTCATAAGCGGTTGATTTTGGCGGCAAGAAACACATTAGAAATAATTACATGTTAGATTTATAAATCAAATAACAGCTCATAGATAAATAAAACATGATTTATATCATAAATATAGGCCAAATTGATCTAAATTTGATCTAAGAGCATAATATTTATCACATATAATTAATTATAATATATGCTATCTACGCTTTATCTGGTAGGTGCAGGTCCTGGCGACCCAGAGTTGATTACATTAAAGGCCGTTAATTGCATCGCCAGCGCAGAGGTTATTTTATACGATGCACTAGCTAATCCTGACCTGCTGGCATATGCCCGACCTACAGCAGTACTCGAATTTGTAGGCAAGCGATACGGTTGTCATGCGTTATCGCAGGATGCTATCAACGAACGCATTCTGCATTATGGCATGCAGTACAGCTCCGTTGTAAGGTTGAAAGGGGGGGATCCCTTTGTGTTCGGTCGTGCCCAGGAAGAAATCGCTGCAGCAAGATCTGCCGGCATGCAGGTGCAGGTGATCCAGGGTATTTCCAGTGCGCTGTCTGTACCCGCCGCCGCCATGATACCCCTCACCTGTCGTGGCATCAATGAAAGTTTTTGGGTTACCACGGGCACCACGCAGTCAGGCGATATTTCTCCTGATATTACGCTGGCGGCACAATCAACCGCCACCGTAGTATTATTGATGGCCATGAGCAAACTGGAAGCCATCATGGATTGTTTTACACAAAATGGAAAACAGGATACACCCGTAGCCATCATTCAAAACGGTACCACCCCACAACAGAGAACAGTATTCGGCAAAGTGAAAGATATTTTTTTCCGCGCACAATATGCTGGCCTTAGCAACCCGGCCATCATTGTTATTGGCGAAGTGGTAAACCTGGCCAACGCGCTACAGGCTGCACAGCCCGTATCTTATTCACTTCCTCAACAGGCATAGCAAAGCAGAATCAACGCATACCATTTTAAATACTATACTTGCAGTATTAATAAGCCCGCTGCAATAAAATGAGTAGTAATAAATCTTCTTGTGATCTACAGTCCTGTTTCCTTTGTACCCAATGTATGAAAGAATGGCTGCCCGCAGTAGAAGCGCAGCGAAAGACCATTGCCGTTAAAAAAAACACCGTCATTTTCACCGAGGGTCAGCCGGTAGAAGGCATCTATTTTGTAAATGAGGGCAAGGTTAAAGTGCATAAAAAGTGGGGGCAAGACAAAGAACTTATTCTCCGTATTGCCGGCAAGGGCGCCATACTAGGTCATAGGGGCTTGGGTAAATCCATGCGCTACCCTGTTTCAGGAACAGCGCTGGAAACATCTTCCTTGTGTTTCATCAGTATGGATTTCTTTCTTGCCACCATTAAAGTTAACCAGGCCTTTGCCTTTCAACTGATGATGTTTTTTGCAGAAGAGCTGCAGGAGTCTGAGAAGAATATGCGCAACCTTGCACACATGACCGTGAAAGGCAGGCTGGCACAATCACTCATGATGCTGCGCGATACATTTGGGCAAACCCCGGATGGTGCTATTGCTATTACACTGAGCAGGCAGGATCTTGCTTCACTGGCGGGCACCACTTATGAAACAGTTTTCAGGATAATGACAGAACTGGTGCAGGAAGAAATCATTTCACTTACCAACAAAGATATCTGCATACTGGATAATGATCGGCTTGTTCGACTCACCGATGAAGCGATATAGCAACGCGATTGTTTAGCGGATGATATTCAGCGAGAATAAAATGGTGGTGATAAATAAAAG
>DATJGC010000292.1:0-9070 GCA_035495345.1 Chitinophagaceae bacterium
CGGCTCCGCCGTCTGCAGCCTCATCGCCCAATAGCCACTTCACCTTTTTTACCTCCGATACTATAAAAAAAGCCCCGCCATAATTCGGCGGGGCCTTATGCATTTTGTACAGTAGTTAAAAATCGATACCCATACCAAAGTACCAGATGGGTTTGCCACGGAAGAAGCGGTCCATTGACCAGGCAGCATCCAGTTTGAGGAAATAGCCCAGCAATGTGCTTCTGGCACCAAATCCATAACCTCCCACAAACGGACCGATACCGCCTGCTTTAATATTTACGGTTACCGGGTTTAACGGGTTGCTATTATCACTGTAAACAATATGCGGTCGTTCTATTTTATTGTAAGCACCATTCCACGCAGACCCCAGGTCTATAAATTGCGTAAGCTGAAAATTGCGCAGGAATGCGTTGTTGATTGGCTTATTAAAGAATGTAGTAAAGACCGGCAACCTGAATTCACTGTTGATGACCACGGCATTGTTACCATTAGCTACGTTCTGGTTAAAGCCACGCATGTTAACCGCCAGTGATTGGTAAGCATAATCAGGATCCTGCGGGGCGATACCGGTATTTGCCTTGGGGAACAACCATCCGTCTGTACCACCCAGGTAATACAATGTTTTCTGGTTACCCCAGCTGAAATCTGCACCTACACGGCCTGCCCAGATAAAATTCCTGTAGATGGGATGATAGTAACGTACGTCTGTACCAAAATTAAAATTACCCCTGCCGCCATTATTGGTATCCTTTTTCAGGTTGTTGTTGAAATCGATATACACCTTATACCGCATACCCTTATAGATATTGGTAGTTGGCATAATGGTGTTATCATACACGTATTCGAGGCGTGTTAACAGGAAGGATTGTTTATCATTTGGTTTTTTCAAGGAAAGGTCATCGGTACCCCGCGTTACATAATTGTCTGTGCGTACGCCTGCAGAGATGCGGATGCTTTTCAATTTATCAAACGGGTATTTTACAATGGCCTGGTACAAATTGGTATAGAGCTTCACATCATTGTTACCAATAGAACCTACCTGTGTTTCGCGGTAATAAACAGCAGAGTAATCGATACGCTTTTTCAGGTAATCAAAACGTGCAAACCATTCGCCGCCCGCATCAAACAGTGAACTGTTGGTGCCAATGAAGGGCGCGTTATCACCGGTACCATTGCTGATACCAACACCTGTACCCACGGTATTTATCAGCGGAATGCGCATGGCACCCGTAAAGCGGAGATCTTCCATTACATCAAACACACTTGCCTTTAGCAGTCCGTTAAAACCACCCGTGCTGTTAAGCACTATCGGCAAGCTGCCGGTGTAGGGCTGGTAACGGTTTACCAATACGTCGTTGCTAAAGCCCGCGGAAACATTATCGCCAAAAAATTTAAGCTTGTAATCGTAATGCTTGGCCTTTGTTAAAACAGAGGGGGGAAGACTGCTGAACCTGTCGTCTGTTATAGTATTAGCAGCAGGCTGCGTAGAATCTTTCTTCTCATTTTCAAATTCATTTTCAAAGGCGTCTTTCTTTTTCGCTGTATCTGCCTGTGCTGCCTGTGTTAGCCTAGCGGCTTGTGCAGTGGAGATGCGTTCAGATTCAATGGTTTTTCTCCTGAAGTCTGTGGGCCTTGGGTTGATGTTTCTTTTCTTCAGGTTATTGTCGTCTACTTTTAACTTGTACATAAACAGCAGATCGCCTTCCTGCCGCACTTCACTTACCAGTCCTGCATCACCGGCAATCTTTGTTTCCTTTAAATTGCTCTGGTAATTGGTGAGCGGAAATACATAGGCAGAGTCATTGGTAAGCGCAATGGTAAAAGTGGAGTCAGGTTCACTCTTCTGCTGAGCGGTGAGCACAGAATCAAGGTCTCTGGGGTCTGGGTTGCGCAGGATATCATCACCCACTTTGTAAACGGTATCCACGCCCGCGCGGCGGGTAGTAAAGAAGCCTGCCCAGCGGTTAGCAATACCATTTTCATCACTCACATAAGTAAAATGCGCCGTGTTGTATTGAACCGGGTAACGGGCATTGCCATAACGCAACCGGCTTAATTGAGATATTTGTTTGAATTCACTCTTGTTCCAGTTGTCTACCAGGAAAATATTGTAATGATTGTCTGAAGGTAAAACGGTATCACCTGTTGGTGCCAGTGCAGAGGGCCGGTTTGAGGCGTAAAGAATGCCTGTTTTGCCGGGGAAGGCTACAAAGCTTGCATCCAGATCATCATACACATCATTGGTAATCTGCTCAATGGTTTGTTTGTCTATTTTATAGGTAAAGATATCAGACTGGCCATTGCGCACTGCACTAAACAACAGGGTGTTTTTATCCAGCATGTACTTCATATCCTGCACCTGGTCAAATTCAGGTATATCCTGCTTAATGCTTTTGTATTTCTTTACCAGGTCGTACACAAACAGTTTTACTTTTCCTTCTGCATTGTACAGCACCGCCAGGTTATTGCCTTTACCGTCCCAGGCAATCAGCGGGTAGTGTGGGTTGATATCTGTTTCTTCCATCAGAACGCCGGTCTTCAGCAGCACTTTGCGGTTAATGAAGTTTTCATGCAATACCACGCAGTACTTACCATTCTTATATTCTGTGATGGCATAGGTCTGGCTGCGGGGAGAGGGGTTAGGTGAATAACGAAAGAAGTTTTTGTGGGTAGACACTTCCTCTGTGTTTTGCACGGAGCCTTTTGGCTGGTTGCGGCGGCCGCGGATATCTTTATCGTACCGCTCTTCCTGGTAAGCCATAAAGTCTTTCAGCACTTCTTTAAACTTCTTTTTGGCAATACGGTTGGAGGCGCTGTTAAGATTGCGGTATACACGAGACAGGTAGAGAAAATAGGTAACGTTTTCCTTTTTGTATTTCTCAGACACATAGTACCAGAACGCATGGCCGGCCAACAGTGGTTTTTCAAAGGCCAGCTGGTAAAAATTGCGGTATTTGCCGGAGAGGATGGCAGATTTCAACTGGTCGTCTAAATCAGTGCTCCAGTTTTCGGCTGCGTAATCTACGTAGCCGTCTGTCAGCCACTTGGGCAAATCCAGCAGGGCCTGGTTGGCGGCAAATTCTCCGAGATCATCGCCAAAGAGGATATTATCCATCAATATTTTTGCAAGGCCGCTGCGCACTTGGCGGCGGAGGTTGGCATGGTCTGCGGTGTAATACACCATCATTTTATTATTCACCAGCTTGGTGGTGCCGCCGGATGTCTGCCAGTCGAGGCTCAGGCCGATGTTCGACTGCTGCATTTCATCATAGCTATTATAGATAACAATATTGGCGCGGCGTTGAAGGCCGTATTCAACAAAGCTTTCAATATCCGGTAATTCTTTTTCTGCCAGTTGGGCCACAAATTTGGCCAGGGGTTCGCCATTTTGAGAGTAATAGCTGTTGAAATTATCGGTCTGGTAATAGGCCCACTTGAATTTTTTATATTGAACCCTGTTTTTACCAAACTCTGTGGTACTGAGCTGTGCAAAAATGAGGGTAGATAAAACAAGGCCAGTTGTAAGCAATAAGATCTTCTTCATACTAAAAAATTGCTGTCTCAAACTATTCTTCTGAAATTGCATACCGGATATTTAGTAATTAAAATTATGCTATTTTGACTGATATCAAACCATTGCCGGTTGCTGAAAACCTGCGGCCATCGCCGGCAACTCGTTGTCACTCCTCTGGGCGTCAATCGCAGGCCGCCGCCGGCTGTTTTAAAAGGCTTTTATTTTACCATTAAGACAACCGAATTATGTTTAGCATTGCCTCATTCACTTTTAGCCCGATAGCCGAAAATACCTACCTGTTGCACAATGAAACCGGTGATTGCATCATCATAGACCCGGGCTGTTACTTTGGTAATGAACGGGAAACGCTGCAGGATTACATCGAAAAACATGCATTGCGGCCTAAATATTTGTTAAATACACATTGCCATCTGGACCATGTATTTGGAAACAAGTTTGTGCATGACACCTGGCAACTGGAACTGTATATCCACCCAAAAGAACAACCGGTGCTTGCATTTGCCGCGGAGGCTGGTGTGCAGTGGGGCATGCCGTTCAGCAATTACGAAGGGCCACTTCATTTTTTACGTGAAGGGGAGCAGATCAGGTTGGGTAATGATGTATTAAATGTTTTGTTTGCGCCAGGGCATAGCCCAGGCCATATCTGTTTCTATTGTGCCGCCCAGAATTTTGTGATTGATGGCGATGTACTGTTCCGCCAAAGCATTGGAAGAACCGACCTTCCGGGCGGTAACCATGAAACATTGCTCAACAGTATCCGCAACGTATTGTTTACGCTGCCGGATGATACGGTGCTCTACCCCGGGCATGGCGCTACTACCACTGTTGGCTTTGAGAAAAAACACAATCCCTTTCTAAGAATGCCGTAAACAAACTGTTGCTAGCGAAGGTACTTGCCAATAAACGGAAGGCGCTGAAACTCTCTCTTTTCAATTTTAAGAATAAAGAGTACAAAGGCCAACAGCAGTAGGAGGCCGGTAATAATTTTGAAGAGATAGGCACTGTACAAATGGGTGACGCCCTTGTGCACAAAGAACAATAGCACCACTATTACCATATACGCCAGCAGTTTTTTCCAGGCATAGGGCACATAATAATATTTCTGGCCCAGTACAAAAGACATCACCATCATACTGCCGTAGCACAAAAAGGTAGCCCAGGCGCAGGCGGTGTAGCTGTACAGCGGTATAAAAAAATAATTGATGCTGAGCGTAATGGCGGCCCCGGCCAGGGTGATATACGCACCCGTCATGGTCTTGTTGGTTACCTTGTACCACACAGACAGGTTATAATAGATACCCAGAAACATATTGGCCAGCAGCAGAATGGGCACCACCTTGAGGCCGGCCCACATGGCTTCGTTTTTTATAAAATATTTCCAGATATCAAGAAACAGTGCCACCACCAGGAACATGACACAGATGGTGATCACAAAAAATTTCATCACCCGGGCATAGACCTTCTGCGGGTTTTCGCCCGAAGCCTGTTTAAAGAAAAAGGGCTCGGCGCCCATCCGGAAGGCCTGTATAAAAAGCGTAATCAGGATCGACAACTTATAACAGGCGCTATAAGTACCCACTTCGGCGTGTTTGGCCACTTCACCCGCGGCGGGCGACCACCAGCCGAGCATGATACGGTCGAAGGTTTCATTAATCACCCCGCCAAAACCCACTACCAGCAAGGGTAGGGTGTACACAATCATTTCTTTCCACAGCACTTTATCAAACTGCCAGCGGAAGGAAGTAAACTCTTTCCATAATAATAGCAATGTCATACCCGAGGCCATCAGGTTGGCGATGATGATATAACCCACGGCCAGGTTCTTATCGTAGTACAACCGCACAAAACTGTTGCTGTTGGCCGCCAGCAAACGGGGGGAGAGTGAGATAAGGAAATACGTAACCGCAATATTCACAAGTATACTACTGACCCTGATAATCGCAAATTTTACCGGCCGCCCGTCTTGCCGAAGCCTGGCCAGCGGAATAAGCGCCAGGGTATCCAGTGCAATGATAAACGCCGCCCAGGTAATGTACTCAGGGTGTGCTTTAAGCGAAATTAGACTGGCGATGCTTTTGTTGCCGAGGATCATCAACGAAGTAAGCACCAGCGTACTGACGATGATGGAAACGCTGGCGGTATTGTTCAGGCTTTTTTTATACTCTTCACGTTGCACAAACCTGAAATAAGCGGTTTCCATTCCATAGCTGAAGATGACCGTTAGAAAAGGAAGCACGGAATAAACGAGGCTGAACTCTCCGTACTCGGCCCAGCTTAACTTTAATGTAAGGTAGGGGGTGAGCAGGTAATTCAGGAGACGAGAAAATATGGTGCTGCCGCCATACCAGAGTGTTTGTCCCGCCAATTTTTTTATACCGCTCAAGAAGTAAATGGTTTTGGCAAATGTAGTTTTTTTGCCGAGCGTAATTTTCTTTTTTAAGTTTCTTTCTTGTGCAACGTAACTTCGGGCTGCAGCATCTTGTAACCAAACTAATAAAAGACCATGAAAAAGCAATTTTTACTGTTGATGGGCCTGGCCCTGGCAGGTATCCTTTATGCGCAACCGAAAGCCGTTGAAGGGAGGGCCGAGTTTCAAAAAACACAACAGCCTGCAGCAATGATTACTGTGCCTTACAATAGCAGCACCGTAGAAGATGCCATTGCAGATTACATGAGCAAGAAAGGCCTGAAGGGCAATAACACAGGAGGCTACAAAGTATTCAGGAATTACAAACTGGCTTCTTCTTTAGAGTATAACAGTGATCTTTATTTTAAGGTAGACCGCAAAAGCCGCTCTGAAAAAGATGTATCGGTGATATCATTGCTGGCCGCAAAAACCGCCGAAGACATCAAGACCCGCAAATTGAATGATAGTACCGGCACACAGTTGGAAGGGGCCAAAGAACTGCTGGATGAAATGGTGCCTGCAATTGAGGCATACAGCCTTGAAATGCAGATCCGCGACCAGGAAGCGCTTGTAAAAAAGGCCCAGAAAAAATATGATGACCTGGTGAATGATCAGAAAGACTACGAGAAAAAAATAAGAAACCTGGAGGATAAGCTGGCGCAAAATAAAAAAGACCAGGTAAGACAATCTGATGCCATAAAAAGTCATATTAACGGAGATGATAAGGCCATGCTAAAGGCACAGAAGAAACTGCGTAGCCTTACCGATGACGAGGCCGATTATGATAAATCCATGAGGTCTACCATTGATAAAGTAGAGCAGAGCAAAAGAGACCAGGTAAGACAGCAGGAAGAAATTGCCAAGCAACAGGATATTTTAAATACACTGATAGCCAAACGCAAAAATTAAAACGGCAATTTCAATAGATTAATAGATATCATACGCGCCCGGTCAGTGATGACAGGGCGCTTTTTTTCAACATACCATCAGCTCCCCGGGGCTAACCGTGTTGCAACCGTTAGCAATAACAGCCGCCTGCTGCCTGCTAGTTATTACTTACCGAGCGGATGCTAAACATCTTTGAATAGTTTTCTGAAATATCCTGTGCCAGCAAGCCGGGTTGTGTACAGGAAGGGCGGGTGGCAATTTTTACCTGGTGTGGGTTAAAAAACCAGGCATTTGCATTTGCATCAATATCAATACTGCTTTTGCTGCCCGCTGTGCCGGAGATTTGCAGGTATTGCCCAAAAGGAAATAACAGGGTGGGTTGGCGCAGTACATTATAGAGACCTGTAAAACCGCCAATCTGGTAATCGAAGGCATTGCCGTTTTTGGCTGTTCCCTGTAGTTTCGCCATTATATACCCATCTGTAGTAGACCAGAACATTCCCTTTGCGGGGTCAAGCGCATCCTTTTTATTGTTGTAAACGTTGTGTGCACTGTCTATACCAATCATAAAATTGATGCGGTTATAGATGAAGGGCTTTGCCAGCAGTTTAACGGTCCAGGTAGTTGAATCTGCAGCATCAATCAGGAAATACTTTGCACTGTCCAGGTGGTAGGTGCGCCCTGAATCTGTATTGATAAGGTTGAAATTGCTAACATAAAATTTAAAGGAACTTACCCGGTATTCTTCTTTCCAGAAGTTGCGGTAGCTTGAGTCGAAGCTCAGTCGCACCGTATCTACCATGGGGGTAAAGCGAATGGTAAGATTGAAGCTATCTTCCTTGGGTGTTGCTTTGCTGAAGCCACTGGCGCTGTATTCTTTGGAGCAGCTGCTGCAGGCAAAGGCAGCAAGCATCAGCAGCATAGGTAGTATAAGGTGGTTTTTCATAGTTGCGTTTAAGGGTCATTGCAAATGACCGGGCCGGAATTTCTGTCGCTGCTGCTTCGTATCGCTCTTCCGTTTTTTATTGTCTATCCTGTTCTGGCTTGCTTTCTTCGACGGGCGCGTGGCAATGCGTGCTTTCTTCTTCTGTAATGCGTCTTTGATCAGCGCATTCATTTTATCTATCACCTCTTCTTTATTGGCCAGTTGCGTTCTGTGCTCCTGGCTCCTCACTTGCAAAAACCCTTCCGAATTGATGCGATTGGCCAGTTTTATGGTCAATAATTCTTTTTGTGCAGCAGACAATAAAGCAGATGCTGCTACGTTGAAACTGCCCTCTGCCGCAGTCTCTACCTTGTTTACATTCTGACCGCCCTTGCCGCCGCTCCTGAACGTCTTAAAGCTAATTTCTGTAGAAACGTCTATCATAACCAGTAATATTGTGTTGGTAAGTAAATTTACGCACAATATTTACAAACGATGAGGGCAGTTATTCAGCGCGTATCCTCCGCCAGTGTATCAGTAGAGGGTGAACTGCGGTCATCCATCAACGGTGGATTACTGGTACTGGCAGGTATTGAAGCAGCAGACAATACAGAAGACATAGAATGGCTGAGCGGCAAGCTGGTGCATCTTCGGATTTTCAACGACACTGATGGCGTAATGAACCTTGATGTGCAACAGGCGGGTGGCGATATCTTGCTGATAAGCCAGTTTACCCTGCACGCGGCTACCAAAAAAGGCAACCGTCCATCGTACATAAAGGCGGCGAAACCCGCTGTTGCCGAACCCCTGTACAGGCAACTGGTAGAACGTTTGCAGCAAGACCTGGGCAAGCCAGTAAGCACCGGCGTCTTTGGTGCAGACATGAAAGTGAGCCTGGTGAATGACGGACCGGTAACTATTATCATTGATACAAAACAACGTGAGTAGGAAAGAAGAACTACTACCATTGATATCAATGGGCGTAGGGTGTTCAACTTTCATCATCATTAAAAAGAATGCTATGACTATTGAAGAAGCGCAGCAACAGGTAGACGGCTGGATAAAAACAGTAGGCGTTAGGTATTTTAATGAGCTTACCAACCTGGGCATATTGATGGAAGAAGTGGGCGAACTATCCCGGCTGATGGTGAGAATTTATGGAGAACAGAGTTTTAAAAAAACCGATACCGGCAAAGACCTGGCAGATGAAATGGCCGATGTGTTATGGGTGCTGATCTGCCTTGCCAACCAGACGGGCGTAGATCTCACCCAGGCCCTGCAGCAGAACTTTGAAAAGAAAAACCTGCGCGATGCA
>DATJGC010000293.1:0-2644 GCA_035495345.1 Chitinophagaceae bacterium
CAGGGGCACCTTGGTGGTGCTGAAATAATGTTGCACGCCGTTACGGATATTTATCTCTTCGGGCATGTATTTGGGCTGGCCGGTTTTTATCACCTCGTCGTCATCTGCCCAGAAACCACGCAGGCCGCTGGCAGCATCTCCCTTTACCACTTTTTCATCAAACCCAAGATCAATATCGTTTTTGCCAATCATCTGCTCAGGGGTAAGTTGTAAAGAACTTGCATAGGCTTTATTGGCCATCAGGAAACGGTGACTGGCATCTTTAATAAATATCCAGTCTGGTGTAGCGTCAATAACCGTTTTGAGCAATTGTTCAGATTGTTTTACTTCTGCCAGCAGTAGTTCTTTTTGTGCTTCGGCTTTTTTGATGTCTGTAATATTATGCGCAAAGCCCAGCACGCCCCAAATTTTACCTTCTTCATCGCTTAGGGGGGCTTTTACAATACTGAAGTAATGAAGGTCGCCCCCCATAAAGGCCGTTTCCTCATTTACATATTTGATGCGGCCGCTGTTCATCACCTCATCATCATCTTGCCAGAAACCGCGAATGCCTTTCTGGCTATTGCCCTTCACCTGTTCTTCCGTGAAACCCAGTTCAATATCATTTTTGCCAATGATATCCTGCGGGGTAAGGTGCAGAAGGTCTGCATAGGCTTTGTTTACCAGCACATGGCGGTAATTACTGTCTTTTATAAAAATAAGATCTGGTGTGGCGTCAATGATAGAGCGAAGCAACGCTTCAGACTGTTTGATTTCTGCCAGCAGTATGCTTTTTTGTGCTTCTGTTTTTTTGCGTTCTGTGATATTGCGGGAGGTACAGATGAGTTTGGTTACTTCTCCTTTTTCTTTTACCGGTTTAATGATGCTCTCCAGCCAGATATGACTGCCATTTTTATGCAGCATGCGGTAGCGCAGCAACAATAAAGCAGAATTATGTACCGAAGGCGTATCCTCAGAGCTGGTAAAACGGCCGTGATCATCCGGGTGTACAAACTCCATCATATTCTTACCGGCTACTTCTTCCGGTGTGTACCCCAGCACGGTTTGTACAGAAGGTGATATGTATTCAGTAACCGCGGTGGCGGAGTGAACGCTGATGATATCTTCTGAATGCTCTGCCAGCAAACGGTATTGTTGTTCACTTTTTAGAAGGGCCTGTTCAGATTCTTTCAGTGTGGTAATATCCTGCGCAATGCCAAACCGGAATTGCTCATTCATTTTTTTGCCTTTGGTAAAAAGGTAACGTACCTGTCCCTGGCGGGTGGTAATGCGGTAAGAAAAAGCAGATTCGTATCCGGCGGTATCTTTGTTACGCAGTATCTTTTCTGTTTCTGCGGCCACTATAAACACATCTTCCGGCAATACGTAGTTGTAAACAAAGTCTTCCATGGAAATGATATCAGGGTCTTCCGGGGTAAGCCCCAGCAAAGATTTCATTTCTGCACTCATGCTAAACTCACGTGTTTCAAGATTGTATTTCCAGGCGCCCATGCGTGCGTATGACATGGCATAGGAGAGTGTTTGAATGGCCTCTTCCTTGCTTTGCTGCGCAAGTATTTTATCAGATACATCCAGCCCTATGCCCTGTATTTCTGTAATGCTGTTGTCTTCATTGCTGAGTGCAATAAACTCCCATTCCGTCCACAAATAGCTTTTGCTTTTATTGATGGGCTTACGAATCAGTATCCTGAAGATCTTGCCGGGGTTCTGCCAGCATTGCTCCGCCACTTCTGTACAGCGCTGAATATCTTTTGTAAAAATGGTATTGTAAAAGGCGGTTTGCAGTAGAGTTTCTGTAGCATGGCCAAAGGTTTTCATAAAGGCCGGGTTGGCAAAGGTAAAATTGCCCTGGCGGTTGAGCCGTATAACGTAGTTGGTCTGGGAGTTAAGGATGGAAGAGAGGTATTTTTTTTCCTGCAGCAATTCTACCTTGGCCAGTTGCAGGTGGGTAAGGTTTTTTTTGTTGCTGCGCAATAAGGGTTCAATAACAAGAATGGCCAGGCAGGCCAGTGCAATGAGCAGTGATACCAGTTTGTTCATGTTCAGCTTTGAGCTGTTGATGGCCTGGCCGGTCAGCAGTGGCACACATTCACGGTTTACGGCATCCAGCGCGGCAGCGGCGATGCTTTCTTCCTGCCTTATGCGGGTGGAGAAATCAGCAGCTTGCAGCTGCAACTGGTCTGCAGGGGCAGCCGCCAGCTCCCGGCCGGTGGCGAGGAGGCTTTTGCCGGCCTTGTCTACCGTGGGTAACAGCTGTGCGCTTACATAGCGTTGCTGTTGCAGCAAGGCCAGTTGCTGCGCCAGGTATTGCTGTTGTTTCTCAAAACTGTTGAGCGCATTGTTCAGTCGGTCATGTGTTACAGCGGCTTCGGGTGCGCTTAGCCCGGTATTTAATACCAGCAGCAGGGATGCGGTTGAAATGCGCTGGCTCAGCACCCGCTGACTGGCAGCGGTACTTACTACAGCAGAAAGACATTTATTTTCTTTTGAGGCGGAAAATACGAGGTAGTATGCAATGAAATTGAAGAGCAGGATAACCGCAATGCCGGCAAGGGCAATACGGACCAGTTTTCTTATATACACAGGCTTCATGGATTTAGGGAAATGAAGTCATATAACAACCAAAGGGGAAGTATTATTGGCT
>DATJGC010000294.1:0-5833 GCA_035495345.1 Chitinophagaceae bacterium
AAACGGTTTACGGTATTGCCTGCTACGGTAACGGGCAGTCCCGCCAGCAGGGCGGCCATTCTTGCCACATCGCGGTTGTCTTCTCCGGCCTGGTTGGCATCACCTGCAATTACGTCTTCTATGGCATTAACATCTATGCGCGAATTTCTTTGCAGCAAGGCCCTGAGTACATGCGCCAGCAAATCATCAGGGCGGACACTGCTGAGTGCACCCCCGTATTTTGCAATGGGCGTTCTTACGGCATCAATAATATAGGCAGTCTTCATTAACAAATTTTTACAACACAACAATAAGAATGGCTTTCGGTGCGGCGCAGGCGCCATTCCACGTTGCGGGCAACAAATATAAGGCGCATTTAATGCTATCTTTGCGGCATGTTAGAAACAGCAAAGAAGAATATACGGCACCTGGGGTTGGATGAGCTGGAAGCATATTTTAACAACCTGGGTGAAAAAAAATTCAGGGCCAAACAGGTATATGAATGGATTTGGTTAAAACAGGCACACAGCTTTGCTGCCATGACCAATCTCAGCAAGGACTTGCGGGCATTGCTGGAAACGCATTTCAGCCTGGCGGCGCTGCAGACAGATGCCACGCAATATTCAGAAGATGGCACCGTGAAAAGCCGGTTTAAGACTTTCGACGGGCACCTGGTAGAAGGCGTGCTGATACCAACAGACGATCGTAAAACAGCCTGTGTTTCTTCGCAAATTGGTTGTTCACTCAGCTGCAAGTTTTGCGCGACCGGTTACATGCAAAGGAAACGCAACCTGCATTATGATGAAATCTTTGATGAAGTGGTGCTGATAAACCAGCAATGTGAAAAAGTATACAATAAGAAATTAAGCAATATCGTATTTATGGGCATGGGTGAACCCCTGCTGAATTACCGCAACGTACTCAAGGCCATTGAAAAAATTACTTCGCCAGACGGATTGGGTATGAGCCCGCGCCGCATTACCGTATCCACCGCTGGCGTGGCAAAAATGATAAGGCAGCTGGGAGACGATAAGGTAAAGTTTAAGCTGGCGCTTTCTTTACATGCTGCCAATGATGAGAAACGTCACCAGATTATGCCGGTGAATGATACCAATGATATACAATCGCTCATTGATGCGCTGAATTACTTTTACAAACAAACCGGCAACGAGATTACTTTTGAATACATCCTCTTTAAAGATTTTAACGATTCAATTAAGGATGCTGATGAGCTCATAAAAATTTACCGGCAGGTACCTGCAGACCTGGTGAATATTATAGAATACAACCCTATTGACCTGGCACAGTTTCGTAAGCCAGACCCCGAAGTGGTAGACAGGTTTATGCAGCACCTTTCTAAAAACCGCGTGAATGCCAGGCTGCGCGTGAGCAGGGGCAAAGATATTGATGCCGCCTGCGGACAACTGGCCAACAAAGACAACCAGTAATCATTTCTTCACCCAAAGGGTTTCCTTAACTTTTCTACAACAGCTTCCCCCGTTGGTCAGCCTATTTTACCATTCGGTGAATTGCTTTGCCGATGCTTAAACTTACCCGCCCGGCGGCCGTCTATCTCTTGTACTAAAAAATACAAATCATGAAAAAAACAATAGCAGGTCTTGCACTTATTATGCTGGCCGCATTTTCTTCCCAGGCGCAGCAAACTGACCAGCCCATGCATTCAATGCAGCATCATGGCCGTCATCATGGAGGCGAAAGATTTACAAAGGCCCTGAACTTATCAGCCGCGCAGCAGCAGCAGATGAAAGATCTGCAAAGCTCTTTTAAAGAAAAGATGGCGGATCTCAAAAAACATGATGAGATTACCGTAAAAGAATACAACGCAAAGCTGAAGGCGTTGCAGGAGGAAAGGAAAACGCAGTGGCAGGCTGTTTTAACACCCGCCCAAAAAGAAACGCTGGCAAAGATGAAGGAACAACGGCAGGAGAAAGCAAAGGAACGTGCTTTGGCCCGTGCTGAAAAATTAAAAGATAAGCTGCACCTCACTGACGCACAGTCCGGCCAGTTAAAAGATATGCGCACTGGTACCATGACCAGGATAAAATCTATCCGTGAAGACAATGCTCTGAGCCACGAGCAAAAGAAAGAGCAGATAAAGGGATTGGTAATGCAGCAAAAAGAACAATTAAAAACAATACTGTCTGCAGAACAATTGCAGCAGCTGGAGCAAATGAAGGCAAAGCACCACAGGAAGGATTTTTCTAAGTAAGCAGCAACAGTAGGTCAATAGAAAAAGGGTTCCGCGCAAGCGGCACCCTTTTCGTATCTTTGGGGCTCACCATTACTGTTGTAAAACAGCAAATCTTCGCCATGAGCAAAAATCAGCAATTTCAGAAGTTTATAACGTACAAGAGCAATGCCGCCAAAAAGGAATCCTTTAAACAGGAAAAAAGGCTGGCCAAGAAAGAACGCGCCGCAGCAATAGACAAAAGATTTGAAGAAAAACGCCTCAAGAAAAGCGGTGCGCCCGTTGATGATTTGCCCCCCGCCCCGCAAAAAAAAGCGGCCAAAAGCATTGAACGGCCCGTGGTAAAACAAACTGCAGTTCCCGCGAGTGCAGCACCGGCAGTTCCAACAGACAAAGCGAAGCCCGGCAGCCCTTCAAAAAAGAAAACCGCTGTAAAAACACCCAAACCCGGCAGCCTGGAAGAGAAGAAATTATTGGCCGCACAAGCCTCCGGCCAGCCCACAGCAGCAAGGCCTGCGGCCCAAAGCCAGCCAGTGGCCGGCAGCAAACCGGTTGTGGCCAAACCTGCTACTGACAGTATGCCGCTGAACAAGTATGTGGCGCATGCGGGTATCTGCTCACGCAGGGATGCGGCCGACCTCATCAGGCAGGGCGAAGTAAGGGTGAATGATGTGGTGGTAACCGAACCCGGCACCAAGGTTTCTTCGCGAGACAATATCAGTTTCAAAGGAAAAAAGATTACCCCTTCAAAAAACCTGGTGTATATACTGCTGAACAAGCCAAAAGATTATATCACCACGCTGGATGACCCCGAAGGCAGAAAAACTGTGCTGGATCTGATAAGACCCGCCACCACTGAACGTGTATATCCTGTAGGCAGGTTAGACCGTAATACCTCAGGGGTGCTGCTCATTACCAATGATGGTGATCTTGCGCAAACCTTATCGCACCCAAAAAACCTGATCAAAAAGATCTATGAAGTGCGGTTGGATCGTGCACTTACAAAAGCAGATTTCGATAAGCTTCTGCATGGTATAACCCTGGAAGATGGATTTATAGCGCCCGATGCGCTGGGTTATACAGATCCAAAAGACAAGACCATTATTGGCATTGAAATACATAGCGGTCGCAACCGCATTGTGCGCCGCGTATTTGAATACCTGGGCTATGATGTGCGCAATCTTGACCGTGTAATGTATGCAGGCCTTACCAAGAAAAATGTACAACGTGGCAAATGGCGTTTTCTAACAGAGAAAGAAGTGCGCATCCTGCGTCATTTTAACCCACAAACAAAAACAGACAAGGTAAAAAAACCGGCACCCGCGGCAACACAGCAGGCCACAAAGCATTAATATGACGGAACAGGAAGAAGCACAGCAGCAGGGACCGGCAGTGCCCCGGTTCAAAGGCATTGAAAGCATCCAGCTTTTTGAGGATGATGATTGCATTGTACTCAATAAACCTTCCGGCATGCTGTCCATCCCTGACAGAACACAATCTCAACCCTCATTAAAAGATTACCTGGCAGAAAAATTTGGCAGCATCTTTACGGTTCACCGGCTTGATAAAGAGACCAGCGGCGTAATTGTCTTTGCCAAGACGGACACCATGCACAAGCATTTGTCTTTGCAATTTGAAGACCGGCAAACCAAAAAAATATACAATGGCCTTGTAACGGGCAAGCCTGCACGCAGTGCTGGCATTATTGATGAACCCATTGCCGCGCATCCATCGCTGAATGGCAGTATGGCTATCAACCCAAAAGGCAAACCGTCTACCACCGAGTACAGCCTATTAGAGGCGTTCAGAACTTATAGCTGGTTACAGTTCAATATTCTTACGGGGCGCACACACCAGATACGTGTGCACATGAAACATCTTGGCCATCCTATTGCATGTGACCCGCTGTATGGAGACGGCAAACCTGTCTTGCTCTCATCGTTCAAGAAAAAATTTAACCTGGCAAAATCTGCCGAGGAAGAGCGGCCCATAATGGCCCGGCTGGCCCTGCATGCTGCGCAGCTTAGTTTCACCAACCTGCAGCAACAAACCCTGCAATTTGAAGCACCGCTGCCCAAAGACCTCAGGGCCCTTTTGCAGCAGCTAAGAAAATGGAACCCGGAGCGCTGAACCAGTTGATTGTATGATTTGGTCATTTGCCCGGGGATGCTTTTTATGCACTGGTTATTGCACATCCAGTCCATAATTGCCTATTTTTACCTGCACCGTATAACCCCTCAACATGAAAAAAACGATTCTCGTTTTCCTAGGCAGCCTTAGCCTACTGGCTTCCTGCCAAAAAAGTATCAGTGATTTTGATCCCTCTACGCCACAAGGCAGTAACGGCACAATGCCTGCAGGCAGCGGCGTTTTTGAAGCCAGCATCAATGGGCAGTCTTACAGTTTTACCGTGGTAGCGGCCACCCTCTTACGTTCTACCCAGTACAACCAAAAGCGTTTAGACATTGGCGGTATTAGCAAAGACAACAGCAAGCGCCTTATCATTACATTGGGAGAAGAAACAAGCACCGGCAATAGCATGAGCGTAAAACAATACGTGCTGAACCCCTTTCCGCAGGATGACCCTGCCACCCCAAACATTGATGAAAGCAATACCACGCAGGGCTTTAGCACCTATAGCACCAGCCTTGGTAATAACAGTTGGCTTACCAATGTGTATGATGAAGACGGCATCTTTACGGTGACCAGTTGCGATGCCAATACCAAACTGATCAGCGGTAGTTTTAGCAGCAAGCTGGTAGACCTGATCGATAACAGCGTTATAAAAATAACGGGTGGTAAAATTACTAATGTTAAATACAACGTGGTCAATTAATAGCTGGGCGTGCATCCATCAACAATACCATCAGCCATTTATATGAGACTATTATCTATTCAATGCAGCCTGGCGGCACTCTTGGTGGCTACCGTAGCAACAGCCCAACCCGCTGCAACAGATACCGCCATCATGCGGCAGCTAAGAACCGCTGAAAAAAAGTATTCTCAATTGGCCAGCATTGCACACCAGTTAACGGATGTATGCGGGCCCCGGTTGACCAACTCTGCCGGCTATCAACGTGCCATTAGCTATGTAAGCAAGACTTTTAAAGAATGGGGGCTGGTAAATGACGGACCGGAAGCATGGGGTAGTTTTGGACTGGGATGGAACAATAACCGCACTTACCTGGCCATGCGGCAGCCTTACTACCAGCCAATGATTGCCTATCCGCAGGCCTGGACCAAAAGCAGCAATGGCCCGCTGAACGCCCCCGTAATATTGCTTAACAAATTTGATTCTGCCAGCATTGATCAGCTGGGAGATGCTATAAAAGGAAAGATTGTGTTAAGAAAGGCCAGGAAGATGGTGCTCGCCAACCCTGCTGATGCCACGGCCGCACGGTATGCGGATAGCGCACTAAATACATTGCCTGATACGGATATCATGACCCGTGCTGAAGTGGAAGAATATGCGGCCGGCGTAAAGCATGATTATTATACCCGGCTCTACCTTGAAGCAAAAGGGGCGGTAGGGCTCCTCAACTCCTCCGCTGCCAGCAGGGATGGTACCGTATTCTCCAATGGCGGGCCCGCTTATGTTAAGCAATACAAGCCATCGCTTCCTGAAATGGCCATTACAAGAGAAGA
>DATJGC010000295.1:0-3673 GCA_035495345.1 Chitinophagaceae bacterium
GCATCGGCCTTGCGCTTTGCAAAAAAATTATGGAGAAACACCATGGTTTTATCAGTGCTAAAAGCAAGGAGAAGGAGGGAAGTACTTTTATCATATCACTGCCTTTTGAGCAGCTGCCCGAAACGGCCTGAGCTTAGGTTATACAATCAACAGTT
Organism: Chitinophagaceae bacterium; assembly: GCA_035495345.1. Lineage (GTDB taxonomy): Bacteria > Bacteroidota > Bacteroidia > Chitinophagales > Chitinophagaceae > JACMLD01. The sequence goes on from DATJGC010000295.1 coordinate 156, forward strand.
TGCGTAGCGCAGCCGCCAGTTCAGCGGTGCCCGATGGCTTTACAAAACAGGCATAGGCGCCTGCCTGCTTCATTTGTTGTTCCGTTTCTTTTTCAAGCGTTGTAGAATACAGGATAACGGGTACCGCCTGGTAGGCAGGCTCTTTCTTGATGGCCTGCAGGCATTCAAGTCCGTTCATCATGGGCATGTTAAGATCAAGGATGATACAATCTGGCAGAGAGAAAAAATCATTCTGCAGCATGGTTAATACTTCCTTGCCATTGCCTACCATCAAACAATGGATGGAAGGGTCTACCAGCTTAAGGGCTGCGGAGAAAAGAAAGCGATCGTCACTATCATCGTCGGCCAAAAGAAAAAAGGGGTTTGTGCTTCTAAGCGGCATAGTTAACAAAGATAATTAAATAGCACGCTGTTGCTAATACGGACAATAGGTAAACCTTTCAACACGATGTTGATTTTATAGCTGCGCCTAACCCAGGTAATACGCTGCTGTGTTGGGCAACAAGCTGCTGCTATTTTCTTTTCAATTCTATCCGGGTTATTTCAGGCCATATGCCTAACCTGCCGGAGAAGGCCAAAAAACCAAAGCCCCGGTTTACATAGAGGTTACGCTTCCCTTCCGTCAGCAGTCCGGCCCAGTTAAGGTAACGGTATTGCACCGGGCTCCACCTTAGTTTATCGGTTTCTACGCCAAACTGTGCTCCGTGCGTATGCCCTGAGAGGGTTAGCTGTACGGTTACAGGGTGGTGGCGCACATGATCTTCCCAATGCGTGGGGTCATGAGAGAGCAAAATTTTGAACGCCTCCGGCGGAACATGTTGCAGGGCCTTGTCCAGGTTGCCCTTTTGTATAAAGCCCCGCCCCCAGTTTTGTACACCCAGTAGTGAGATGCTGGCCCCATCTTTCTGAATGTTTACGTGCTCATCCATCAGCAGGCGATAGTCCATCGCCGCATGATGACCTTGTAGGGCAGCGAGATTATCTGCCTTCTGTTGCTCATTGTCCCAATGAATATAATCGCCATAATCATGATTACCCAGAATGGAGTATTGTCCATACGGCGCTTTGATGGCGCCAAACATAGAGAGGTAGGGTTTAATTTCATCAGCGGAATTGTTTACGAGATCACCAGTAAACACAAAAAGATCAGATTGTTGGGCCATGGCCAATTGCACACCCTTTTGAACGGCTGCACGGTTATCAAAACTGCCTGAATGAATATCCGAAAGTTGTGTAATGGTAAAGCCGTCAAAAGCAGCGGGCAAATCCTCAAAGTAAATAGTAATACGCCGAACGGTATACTCATACTTGCCCTTTACCATGGCGTACAGAAAGGCCCCGAAAGGAACAGCGGCAGCTAGGAATGCCATATTGGTAACAAAACGTCTTCTGCCTGCAGAAAAGGAGGCCTGGCTATTTTGCCCTTTCCATTTTCCAAAGAGCGAGGCAAGCCCTTCAACAAAAAGCCAGGTGATGATAAAAACTAATTTGGTAAAGAAAAGGGTAAGAAAAAGGCTGAGTATCCATTCATTGAGGGGCCGCATACCATTAACTGTTCTGAAACTGCCTAACCTGAGCAGGAGCAACACCGTAATACCCATGGCAACAAACAGGTAGCCTTTTAGAAACCAGGTACGGGAGCGTGACGATTGAAAACTGCGGCTCCAGCTGCGGAGCATGCGGTAAAGCGCCCAATCCATTAATAAACTAACCAATGCAATTGCTAAGAAAACTAACAGGATACTATTCCGGTGCATACGGTAAATATCGTGAATTAACGCAAGTCTGAATGCGGCGTTAAGCATCTCCTGTTAACGGAGTAAAGTCCGGAAAGGCAGCCTGGTTCTTGTTTACGGGACGATAAGAAATCCCAGCTTAAAAAAGAATGTCCCAAATTTTCCCCATACTATAGAAACCCGTTTGTATATTGCTTTCAAAATTGACCAGTCATTAAACACAGCCTGCGTAACAGGCCTGCAAATGTTGGTACATCGATTGCCCCTAGAAGCTAAGAAGTTACTTCGCTGACCTATTACCCTATAATGATGCAGAAAATATTGGTTGTTGACGACAACGAAGATATCCTGGTGATCCTAAAAAACTTTCTCTCCCTAAAGGGTTTCGAAGTCTTGGTTTCTTTGTCGTGCAATGAAGCAATGCAAATCTTTTATAATTTTAAGCCGCAACTTGTTTTGCTAGACATTAATGTTGGCCAGGAAGACGGCAGGGTAATGTGTGAACAGATAAAATCTGAAGCGGAATACAAGCATATCCCGGTTATACTTATTTCTGCCAATACAGATGGACTGCAATCTTATAAAAACCATGGTGCCTATGCCGGTGTGGAGAAGCCCTTTAACCTGGTGAAACTGCTGGAGACCATCCAGGAAGCATTGCAGGAACCACTTTCTCAGTAAAATACTATTTGCTTTTTTTATTCAAGTATACACAATAAAAAAAGGACATTGCTGTCCTTTTTTGCAGAGAAACAATCTGTGTTATTTACTTCTTTATCCTACCTGCAATGGCCGTGGCAGAATCAAGATGCTTGTTAAGCACGGGCAGGGTTTCCGATGCAAAGTTCTTGATCATACTATTCTTGCTATTGCTGGCTTTCTGAAAATCAGCAATGTCTTCCTTATGATCTTCCACCATCATTTTCATATACGCCTTATCAAAGGCACTGCCCTTGGCAGCAGATAACATTTGCTTGTGATGCGCATGTGCCGGTAGCAGGCTGTCTGAAAGATTTATCTGCAATTGCTGGGCAATGGTTTTCAGGTTGGTATTGGCCTGCGTATGATCTGTGATCATCATTTCCCCAAACTTTTTTACTGAGGGCGACATTCCATTGCTGGCAGCCATATTGCCCAACTGAACTTCCAGCATGCCACCGCTGGCGGCTTTTCTTACAAAGGCAATATCGGCGGTGTCTGGCGCTGCAGACGGGGCCGCATTTGCGCTGTCACCCGCCTTGCCTGTTGTAGCGCCGCTCTTACTGTCGGCACCGGCCGCATTGGCCCCCATGTTTGAAGAAGTATTGCCGGTTGAGTCTGTAGCAGCGGAAGAAGTGTTGGAGCTATTATCGCAGGCAGCGAAGCCAAGGCTTGCTATCACAATAAGCACAAGAGTATTTTTAGTACGCATGATAATTAGGTTTTTAAACAGTGTTGTAATAATCATGCCATCAGCGCAAAGGCGCCAGGCGCACAATAACGCAACAAGGGGTGGCAGCGATTCAACAGGCCCACCTGCAAACGCGTATTCGATGCCCCTGCAGTACTGCCTTGCCAATAAAAACAGCGTGGAATAATTATCCGACACTTTATCATAGGCCATAGTTCTGGCACAATTGTGTAAGATGAGCGAGAAATTCTCTTATATGAAACTGATAAACGAACGCCTGCATGGCTTCTTAGACTAATTTACCGTAGCGGTGCTGATCATTGCTGCATTGCTTCTGCCCTGGCCTGCTGTTATAAAATATGCCACCCTGCTGCTGGCGGGCATGCAACTAT